>CAMTWQ010000013.1:0-32257 GCA_947085465.1 uncultured Alphaproteobacteria bacterium | reverse complement strand
GGTTGAATCACGCCACCGACCCCCTCCCCAACCCTCCCCCTTTTAGGGGGAGGGGGAGGGGCACCCTCGTGTTCCCTCCCCTTGCAAAGGGGAGGGTTAGGGAGGGGATCAATGGGCAAACCTAAAATCATACCGCTCTAGCTTAAAGCAGCAAAAAATATGGCCTATTCGGCCGCGATCTGCGTTGGCTTGCCGAACATATTGATGCCTTTGAGTAGCTTGATGCCCTCCTCCGCAATGGCGTCACCCACCATGGTGTCGCCCTCGGCGTGAAGCTCCTTCATGTCCACAAAAGCGGCGTAATAAGGCGCCGTGCGCTCGGTGATGATGCCGGCCTTCACCAGGGTCTTGATCAGCGTACGGAATATATTGGTGCTTTCCTGCATTTGCGCGCGGCGGAAGTCATCGGTAAAGGCTTCGATCATCGCGCCTTGCACATGCTTCCAATCAAGGCCAACTTCGGCGTAAATATGCTGCTTGGTCTCTGGATCGTTGAGATTAATCAGCAGCGCGTTGAACACTTCCTTGGCCCAATCCTCGATTTGATCGCGATCTTGCGCGGTGATGAACGGGATGGTTTTATCGGCCCAGATTTTGCCGAATTTATGATGGAACGCTTCGTCGGTCATGGTCAGCTGCATCAGGCGCACCAGCAACGGATCATTGGCATGCTGGAAATACGAGGCGAAAACGCCCATCGCCAGACCTTCCAGAACCATTTGCAGGCCAACGATTTTCTTCCATACCAGCGGGCTGGCGACCAGTTCGACCAGCAGGTTGCGCAGAAAGCCGCCAACCGGTTCGGGCTTGCCGAAACGCGCCTTGATATATTGCGTAAAGCCGGTGACGTGGCGGGCCTCTTCACGGCATTGATTGGCGGCGTATTCCTGGGCGCCCGGATCAAGCATGATATGGCACAGGCTGGCCGACATGTTCAGCGCGCCCTGCTCGCCATGCAGGATCACCGAAATCTGATAATGTTGCAGACGGTTGGCGAGGTATATTTTTTGTTGCTCAGTCAGTTTGTCAACCGCGCTGGTTTGCATTTCAGCCGTAAGCTTCGGCGCCACCAGATATTGCTTGGTAAGATCGAACGGCTGGCTGTAATCGATAAAGCGCGTATCCATCGGATCCCAGAAATGATCGTTGGTCGCAGAGATAATTTTATCGAACGCGGGCGAGCGGCGGCCATAGCGGTCAACATCCAGCATCGCTGGAAAATCATCGGCGCTCACGGTCTGGAAGGTATCGTCCCTGCGGCTCATGTAAATCTCCCTGTCGTCAATTGGTTCAATCGAAGGCGTCATTCTTAAACACAATAACTTACAATATTGTTTACGTCAATATGCTGATGCATGGAAATTACCGCGAAGTACCTGCGCCTGGGGGA
Organism: uncultured Alphaproteobacteria bacterium; assembly: GCA_947085465.1. Classification (GTDB taxonomy): domain Bacteria; phylum Pseudomonadota; class Alphaproteobacteria; order UBA11222; family UBA11222; genus CAMTWQ01. Next base: position 30,867 of record CAMTWQ010000013.1, on the reverse strand, counting down.
TAAATCTAAAAATATATGAATTATTTCATATATTTAACATTATTATATTCGCCGGCATGCTGGTTTGCCGATGGCGGCGTGGGGGCATATTTTAGGTGTTCAGGGATATTTAGGTGTTCGGGGATCACTGTATTCTAAAAACCCCTTGAAATTTGCTTGCTTTGACAAGGCGATCATCTTCTAATTGACGAATAGAGCATTTGCGCTGGTCTGGCGCTGATCTGTACGGGTCGGCGTTGGGAAGCGATAGGATATCCACCGATGCGGCCCCAACTGGTCCGCCCATAGGGAGTAAACACCACATGTCCGAGTTTGACACCGTGATTAAGAATGGCACGATCATCGATGGCACGCGCGCGCCGCGCTTTGCGGGCGACATTGCCATCAAGAACGGCCGTGTCGCCATGATTGACCGCAGCGGAAATATAAGCGCATCGCGCGCCGCCAAGGTGATTGACGCAACCGGCCTTAATGTGGCGCCCGGCGCCGTTGATCTGCATACGCATTATGACGCGCAGATCATGTGGGATCCATACCTGACCACATCAAGCTGGCATGGGGTGACCTCGGTCGCCATCGGCAATTGCGGTTTCGGCTTTGCGCCGGTGAAGCCCGCCGAGCGCGAGCGCGCCATGCTGACCATGGAGCGGGTCGAGGCGATTCCCCTCGCCACCATGAAGGCGGGCATGAAATGGGATTGGGAAAGCTTCCCCGAATGGCTCGACAATCTGGAGCGCAAGCCCAAGGGCATTAACGTGCTCAGCTTCGTGCCGATCGGGCCGTTGATGGTCTATGTGATGGGACAGGAAGACAGCAAATTGCGCGAACCGAGCAAGGCGGAACTGGCCGAGATGTGCCGTCTGCTGGAACTGTCGCTGGAAGCGGGCGGCTGCGGCTGGTCGGCGCAGCGTCTGGGCGATGGCTATACGTCGGTGCAGCGCGATTATGACGGCACGCCGATGGCGACCGATCTGATGTCGGATGAAACCTGCTTTGCGTTTGCCGAGGTTCTGCGCCGTCGCGGCGAGGGCTTTATTCAGCTCACCCAGGCCAAGGCGGACTTCAAGGCTGACCTGAGCTTTACCGAGAAGCTGGCCGAAGTGGCGCAGCGCCCGATTCTGTTCAATGCGGTGCAGATCAATAACCGCCATCCGCATCAGCATCGCCGCCTGCTCGACTGGGGCAAGCGGATGCAGGAAAAGGGCCTGCAAATCTGGTTGCAGGGCATTACCACGGCCAATGACATGCGCTTCACCTTCGAGGATTTCAATCTGTTTGATGGCGATCCCGCATGGCGAGAAGTAACGCTCGGCAGCGTTGCGGAACGGGCGCAAAAAATGCGCAATCCGCAATATATCGCGGCGCTGCGCGAAACCTATGATCATGGCAGCGCGCCGCTGGTGTCCGGCCCCGTCGCGGGTCTGTATATTGAACGCACCGTCAAGCCCGAGAACAAGAAGTATGAGGGCATGACCATTGCTGAGCTTGGCCAGATGCGCTCCAAGCATCCGATTGATGCGCTGATGGAGCTGGTGACCGATGAAAATCTGGCGACTGTGATCTTTATCCCGCCCTTCAACAAGGATGCGGACTATGTGCAGGAACTGCTCGATTCGCCGTATCTCATTCCGGGCGTTTCGGATGGTGGCGCGCATACCAAGTTCCTCAGCTTTGGGCGCTATCCAACCGAGCTTCTCACCGATGAAGTGCGCAAGGGCATGATCACGCTGGAAGAGGCGCATTACCGTCTATCCGCGATGCCGGCGCGCTGCGCAGGCTTTGTTGATCGCGGCACCCTGGTTGAAGGGGCGCCTGCGGACATCGTGATCTATGATTATGACAAGCTGCGGGTGCTGCCATCCGAAGTTATCCATGATCTGCCGGGCAATGAATGGCGCCGGGTGGAAAAGGCCGAAGGCTATCGCCATATCCTGATCAATGGGGTGGTGACGTTCCAGGACGGCGTCTGCACGGGCGCGACCCCCGGCAACCTGTTGCGCCACGGCCTGACCGAAGGCCGCTCAAGGCTTATCGCTGCGCAGTGATCCTGCCGGTTAGCCGATTGAAATAAAAAGGGCGCCTAGTTGGGCGCCCTTTTTCATGCATCATGCTACACATGCATCATGCTACAATGGTCGATCGTTTCGTTTTAACGCTCATTTTGGCTGAAGGTGTCCTATGTCCCTATCCATTCCGCCAATCATGCGCGCCATTGCCATCACCAAGCCGGGTGGGCCGGAGGTTTTGCTTCCCATCACATTGCCAACGCCGGTTCCTGGCGCGGGCGAAGTGCTGATCGAGGTGGCGGCGGCCGGCGTCAACCGGCCGGATGTGATGCAGCGCATGGGTTTTTATCCGCCACCGCCCGGCGCGCCGGATACGCCAGGGCTGGAGGCGGCGGGAACCATCGTGCAGATTGGCGATGGCGTTTCCGGCTGGAGCATAGGCGACAAGGTTTGCGCATTGGTGGCGGGCGGCGGCTATGCGCAATATTGCCTGGCGCCAGCGCCGCAATGCCTGCCGGTTCCGCCGGCCATCGACCTGATCGCGGCGGCGGCGATTCCCGAGACATTTTTCACTGTCTGGACCAATTTGTTTGATGGCGCGCATTTGCGCGGCGGCGAAAGCCTGCTGGTGCATGGCGGCAGCAGCGGCATCGGCACCACGGCCATTCAAATCGGCAAGGCGTTCGGGGCGCGGGTGTTCGCCACCGCCGGAAGTGCGGAAAAATGCGCCGCCTGCGTCGGATTGGGCGCGGAGCGGGCGATCAATTACAAGACCGAGGATTACGCCGAGGTGGTCATGCAATTAACCAGCGGGCAGGGAGTCAACGTCATTCTTGATATGGTGGGCGGCGATTATGTGGCGCGCAATCTGGGCTGCCTGGCGGCGGGCGGGCGGCATGTGTCCATTGCTTTCTTGCAAGGCTCCAAGGTGACGCTTAACCTATTGCCCGTGTTGCAGAAACGGCTAATCATGACCGGCTCGGGCCTGCGCCCCCGCAGCGTGGCGGAAAAGGGCGTCATCGCCAAGGCGCTGCTTGAAAATGTCTGGCCATTACTGGCGGCGGGACAGATAAAACCGGTGCTCGATTCCACCTATCCGCTTGCGGAAGCCGCCAAGGCGCATATCAGGTTGGAAAGTAGCGCGCATATCGGGAAAATCGTCCTGACTCTGTGATTTTTAGCTAAAATTGCGCCGGTTTCACCCCATATTCCCGCATATGCTTTAACTTGGGCGCAAGGTAGCCTATAGAGACGGTGAAATAGGTTATGGAGAAGAAATCATGCGTCCGCTGATGCCCAAGGCGACAGCCGTTTGGCTGGTCGATAATACTGCGCTGACCTTTGAGCAGATTGCGGAGTTTTGCGGCCTGCATGTGCTGGAGGTGTCCGGCATTGCAGACGGCGAGGTGGCGATCGGCATCAAGGGGATGGATCCGGTCACCGCCGGGCAATTGACCCGCGAAGAGATCGCCCGCTGCGAGGCGGATGCCGCCTCGCGCTTGGCCCTGCGTGAATTCAGCCATCCCGAGCCAAGGAAAAAAGGCATGGGCGCGCGCTATACGCCGGTGTCACGCCGTCAGGACCGTCCAGACGCCATTGCCTGGCTGCTGCGCCATCACCCAGAGCTCACCGATAGCCAGACCGGTAAACTGGTCGGCACTACCAAGCCGACCATCCAGTCGATCCGTGACCGCAACCATTGGAACCAGCCAAATATCAAGCCGGTCGATCCTGTAAGTCTGGGCCTGTGCTCGCAGATCGACCTGGACGCCCAGGTGAAACTGGCCGGTGAGCGCGCGGCGCGCGCCAAGGCGCGGGCGAGCGGCGCGCAGGTCGAAACCCTACGTCCGGCCAGTGAAACCACGGGGAAATACGCTCCCATAGTTCCTGGCCCGGCCCGTGCCGCAGCGGAATCCGATCCGGCGTGAAGGGGGCCAGGCGCTAAATGGTCTAAGCCAGGAAAGCGATTAGCTTCAGATCGAGGACTTGATCCATTCCTCGATTTTGCCCTTGGGAATGGCGCCAACCTTGGTCGCGGCCACTTGGCCGTCCTGGAAGATCATCATGGTTGGTATGCCGCGCACCCCATAACGTGTTGGCGCAGCGGGGTTTTCATCGATATTCAGTTTGAGGATCGTCAACCCGGCAATCTCGCCTGACAATTCTTCAAGCGCTGGCGCGATCTGCTTGCACGGACCGCACCACTCAGCCCAAAAATCCACCAGCACCGGACCAGACGCATTCAGCACGTCTTTTTCGAAACTTAAATCTGTAACCTTGTTGGTTGGCATGGCGCTATTCCTTGCACGGTGAAATGGGTATCTAGTTAAGCAATCTAGGAACGCGCCCCCCCAGCGTCAAGCACAAGCTCGACCGCCGCATGATCCAGCAGCGAATCGGGTAATGCGATGAGGGCGGGCGTATCGGTCCACAGCAGGGCGCAGCGCACGGCGCGGCCTGGATATATCGCTTGCAGGGCTGCCCGGTAAACGGCCATTTGCCGCAGATAGGCGCTTGGCGTACCGGCAGCGTTTTGTGGCGCATCGCGGTTTGTTTTGTAATCGACGATCAGAATTTCATCCTCCGTCACGCATAACCGGTCGATCTGCCCCGAGACCGCCATGCCGCCAAGCGCCGGGACCACGCCCGCCAGCGGAACTTCCGCAAAGCTGCCAGGCGCAAACACGGCGGCAAATTGCGGCGCAGTGATGACCGCCAGTGTCTGAGTGACGATTTCCTCAATGACTTCAGCAGGTAAATCATGGGCCGGTTTAGCTAAATAATTTTGCGCGGCGCCACGGCGTTGATGTTCTGGTATTTCAGGCAGCGCTTGCAGCAAGTGATGAATGAGCAGGCCGCGTTTGAAGCTTGCATGGCTATCCGCGCCGCGCGGTGAACGCACCGGCGGTTCTTCACCACTGAGGCGTGAAGGCGTTAGCGGCGCGGAGGGAAACGGTTCTTCCGGCGCTGGTTGACGCATCCATTTTGGAAATTCATGCGGCTGAGTTTGCGGCGCTTCTGGCTGATCCAGCGGCGCAATGGGTTTTTCCTCGCCTTGCAGCAGCCAGCCGGCGTCACCCGCATCAAATGCTACTGCACGCGCCTGCGGAATCAGCGCCGCTTCAATCAGATGATACCAGCAGCCCTTGGGGCGGGCCTTTGCGCCCTCATATCCGCAAATGATCAGCCAATCCCGCGCCCGCGTCATGGCGACATAAAGCTGACGGTGGTATTCCTCCTCCCGCGCCTTGTGCACCGCCTCGCGCGCGGCGCTGGCGGCCGCGTCATCGCGATCCGTGCGCACAGGCCACAGGTGAAACGCTTCACCCGGCACAGGAAGTAATTTTGGGTCTTTACCGCCATCGGGCTTGCTGCATGTATCCGGAAGAAACACGATGGGCGCCTCCAGGCCCTTTGCTCCGTGTACTGTCATTACCCGCACCGCGCCGCCGCCATGCTCCATATCGCGCTTGATTTCAGTTCTTCCCTGCGCCGCCCATTGCAGGAATGCCTGCATGGATGGGGCGTGTGTCTGCTCAAAACGCAGTGCCAGGTTTAGGAATTCATCTATGGCGTCATTTGCGTCCGGCCCAAGCCGCGCCAGGAGTTTTCGCCGTCCCTCATATGGCCCCAGCGCTTCTGCAAAAAATTCATATGGCTTGGCCTGATCCGCACGGCCTAAAAAATGTGACAGATACCGGTGCGCGGCGGCAAAAGCTTCATTCTCCGCGCTCTTATTTTGCAAAGCATTCCAAAGCCGTGCTTCATTCCGCCCGTGCGCCAGCAGAAATAATTCGTCTTCGCTAAAACCAATCAATGGAGAGCGCAGCACCGCCGCCAGCGTCAAATCATCCTCGGGCAAAAGCACAAATTGCCCAAGCGCAATTAAATCCATCACGCTTATCTGTGTGGTCAAAAACATCCGGTCGGCGCCCGCAACCGGGATCTTGCTGTCTTTTAATTTTCGGATCATTTCCTCGACAAAATCATTCCGGCGCTGCACCAGGATAATAATATCGCCCGCCTGGATGGGCCTGCCGGTGGCCGGCAAATATGTAGCAGAGTCGAGCCAGCCTTTGATGCGCCCAGCGATGCGTTGCGCCAGCATCGCGCGCGGATTTGACGGCGGCGGCGCGTCAAGCGGCGCATCCCACGGGCCTGGGGGATCATGACTTTCTGCTTTGATGGGCGGCCATATTTCGACCCGCCCGGGGCCCGGGCGCGTGGGCAAATGGGTAATTTTCCCGCCGTCCGCCATCAGCCCGGCGCGTGCGGCGTCAGTATTGAAAACATCATCCACGGATTGCAAAATCCGCCTTGTGGAGCGGAAAGATTCGGTCAGCGCCACATTGCGCCAGGTTAGATTCGCCGCAGTTGTTTTTTCAGCGAAAACTTCCCGCATCCGGGCGAAGCTTTCCGGCGAGGCGCCCTGAAAACTGTAAATAGATTGTTTTTCGTCACCCACCGCAAATATTGTGCGATTGGCAAGCGGCCCTGTGCGATACCCCTGTCCGGTGAAAAACTCATCGCTCAGTAGACGGACAATTTCCCATTGATCCGGGCTGGTGTCCTGTGCCTCATCGACCAGAATATGGCTGATTCCCGCATCAAGCTTGAAATGCACCCATGCGGCGCCCTGATTTTTCAACAGATCAAGCGCCAATGCGATCAAATCATCATAATCGAGCGCATTCCTCTGCGCCTTGGCCTGCGCATAATGCAACCGCAATGCGGAACCGAGCCGCAGGGCGGCGGCGCTCGAGCTCGCCATATTGATGGCCGCAATCTTTTGCACAATGGCGTATAGGCGGGACTGTTCGCGCTGCAATATTTCCAGTGCGCCCGGATCGTGTTTTTGAGCTGCTTTATTTAGGAGGTTTTTTTTAGGCTCGTTTCCGGCGGTGAGAAATATTCTTTTGTACACATCGAATTGCAGATGGCGATCCTCCGCATCCAGAAACCCCGTCAACTTTTCTGCTGTGTCATTCTCCGTTTTTGATCCCAGGGCAAGTGCGGATGCGGCCCGGCGCAAATCCGCCACCGGCAGCGCCACATCGGAACACGCGGCGGCAAGAAATTCATTCTCCGTCATGCCGCCATCAACATCCAGCACGTGAAGCATTCGCGCGCGTATTGCATCCAACGCTGCTTCGCTGGCCTGTTCATCGGGTGAAGAGCGGCCGGTTTGCAGAGCTGCGTCAGCCAGCTTGATAAAACCCGTTTCATCGGTCAGACGGACCGCGTCGCTGAGCGCGCTGGCCAAGGGCAAATCCGCATGGCCTAACGCATCCCCCAGCATCCGGTCGCGGGCATGGGCATACAGCTCCGCAGCCGCCAAACCATCCAGCACCTCGAAATGCGGCGGAATGCCGGCCTCGACAGGAAACCGGCGCAACAGGCCTTCGCAAAAGGCATGAATGGTGCGAATCTTAAGTCCGCCCGGCGTTTCAAGCGCGCGCGCGAACAGCCGCCGCGCACGGCGCAGCGCCTCGCTATCCAGTTCCGTTTGCTGCAAAGCCTGTAAATGCTTACGCAGATCACTATCGGTTTGCGTCGCCCAGCCGCCAAGTTGCCTGAACAGGCGGGATTCCATTTCTGCGGCCGCCGTCTTGGTATAGGTCACGCATAAAATCTGCGCCGGAGCGGCGCCCGCCAATAACAGCCGTGTCACCCGGTCGATGAGCACAGTGGTCTTGCCGGCGCCCGCATTGGCGCCCACCCAAACGCAGGCGTTGGGATCGGCGGCTGCGGCCTGTCCGGCACTGGCCTGCATGATACCGGGCGCGGTCATTCGCTGCCCCCATCGTCACCGGCGGCCGACCATTCCCTGACCCGCGCAAGGTGATCGTAATCACCATCGTAGTTTTGAAACATCACTGCGCGGCGCGAAATATACGGCGTATTCGCATCGTCATATTTCGCAATTAGCGCGCGCAACCCAGCTAATGCGGCGTCAATTTGCGCCGTTTCCAGTAGCGTTTCCCTGACCGGCTGCTCGCCGCCCGTTAGCCGCAGAATGGCGATCCGGCCAATTTCAGCCGCCGTAATTTGCTTGAAGCCGCCATTGCGGGCAATCGCCGCCTCCAGCGGCAATTGCGGCGCGAAGCCCGCCTTGATCTGTTTGTCGCTTGGACTGCTGCCGGTTTTATAATCAAACACCGCCAATGAACCATCAGCCAGCCTGTCAATCCGGTCGGCGCGGGCGCGCAGGGTGAACGGCGCAAACGGCGCCGCAATATCCATGGCGCCGGAAAGCTCGAAGCCCACGGGCCGGGCGCCCGTGTTACGATGCGCCAGCTCCCAACCCATAAACCCATCGGCGATTTTCTCAAACCGCGGTTTCCAGAAGGCGCGCACACTGGGCCGCGCCCGCACCTGATCAAAATGGTAACTTCCAATATCCAGCAATCGTTTCAGATCGGCTTGCGTCAGCGATTGCATATGGGCGCGTAAAAATTGTTCCAGAATTTTGTGAATGATCGTGCCGCGCTCCGCCGCGCCCAATTCCGCATCAATTGGATCCAGCGCCCGCAGGCCCAGTATGTGCCGGGCGTATATTGCATAAGGATCGCGCACCAGAACCTCAATGTCACTGACGCTGAGCGCGCGCGGCCGCGCATGCACAGGCGGCTTTGGACGCGGCGCAGATGCGGGCGATGTCTGTTCCGGCGCGTCAAGCGCCGCTGCCCAGTCAAGCCAGGGCGCGCCCGGCAGGCGCGCGCCATTGTCTATCCCTGCCAGCAGGTTTTCGATGCGCAGCCACCAGCGCGATGCGATAGCCGGCGCGCCATCGATTTTTCGCGAGCGGGTGAGCAGCACATGCGGCGCACAGGCCGCCTGGAAAAAATCATGCGCCGAAAGACCCGTGCGGCGCTCGGGCGGCGGCAGACCGAATTGCTTGCGCATCGGGCGGCTTAACCACGGATCGGTATTGGCGGTTGCCGGCCAGACCCCTTCGTTCAGGCTGCCAAGTATCATTAAATCGGCATGTTGCAGGCGCGCCTCCAGCGGCCCCCAGATAAACAGGCGCGGATGCAGCCCATGGCGCGGGCGCACCGCCTGCCCCTGCATCAGCGCATCCAGCAATGCGGGGTACGACTCATATGCGGCCGCCGTTGCGATAACCGGGGCGTGTTCGCGCAGACTGGCGAAAAATTCCGCCAGCGCCTCCCCCGCCTCATGCCGCCACAGATGCGCTGCGCCGGGGTGCAAATCCGTTGATGCGAAATCTTCCGCCACGCCAAGCAGCGCATCCAGATATTGGGTGAGCGTACAGCTTTCCCGTGTCTGCAATTGCAACAGCGGGCGACACAATTTTTCAATCCGGTCAACCAGCGCCAGCAGCGCATCGGCGTTTTCGTCCTCCTGCAACGCGGCGCGCAAGCCATCAATCCCAGGCGCCGGGCGCGGACCGCGCAAACAGGCGCGCTCCAGCGCGCGTATTTCTGCGCGCAACCGGAGCGGCGCAACGCCTGCCGCCGCCAGCGGATGTTTACATGCAGCGAGCAATGGCACGGGCGCAAATTCCTCGCTGAGCATCGAGCCCAGCAAGCGGATAAAAATCGCCGGCTGCGTCTGGTTCAACGGCATGCCGGCGGAATCATCAATCACAATTCCCCAACGGCCAAGCTCCACCGCAACGCGCCGCGCCAGCCCGCGATCGGGCGTGACCAGCGCCGCCGTTTTACCCGGCGTTTCCAACGTGCTGCGCATGGCGGCGGCGATGGCGCCCGCCTCTTCCTGCGGTCCTGCGGCTTCCAGCGCCGTGACGCCTGAAAGCGCGCCGGTCATTTTGCCGGAAAGTTTTTGCGCCGCATTCCGCCATGCATCGGTAGCCTCGGCCGGGCGAAACGCCTCGGACAAAAAATGCGCGCGCCCCGAATTCACGACGTAACGCTCCGTAGACGGCCAATCGGCAACCCCATCGCGGGTAACGCCGAATTTAAGCAGCAGTTGCGCCAGGCCGAATTGCGGGTGGCCGGGATCAAGCTTCTCCCAGCTTTCTTCATCCAGATACCGGTCAAGGCCTGGTAACACTACGGCGCCCTGCGGCAGACGCGCCACCACCGCAAGCAATTCAGCGGTTGCTGGAATGCTGCCGGTTGAACCCGCCGCAATCACCGGGCCTTGGGGCGGCCTGGCGCGGAGCCGCGCGCATAGCGCCCCCAGCATCATATTGCGATGCTGGGCCGGATCAAGCGCGCCCTCGGCCTGCAAAATATCCGGCCAGGCATGGGTGATGATTTTCAGAAATTCCAGAATGCGCCGCCAGTGCGCGGCGAATGCGTCTGGGGCAAGGGTTGCAAGCCTGGCGAAATCCAATTGCTCCGTCTGCGCCTGATCAAGAAACTGCGCCAGCGCCGCAGCGAGTTTTGCGGCCTGCACGGGGCCCATGGGCGCGCCGTCGCCCACGCCCCACTTTTGCACCAGTTGCATCAGCAAAAGCTGCCGCCGTAGCGCCGGGATTGGCGGCGGCGCATCAAGCGCGCCTGCGCCGCCATGCTGGTTCTCATCATAGTCAAAGGCCAGCGCTTCTTCGTCCAAATCGCCGATCGGGCGCATTTCCGGCAGCAGCATGACGCGCCCGTGTGCGGCGCGCAAAAACGCCTCGCGCAGCGCGCGAACGCTGCGCCGGGTCGGCAGCAGCACGATAACCTGGGCCAGCGCCAGGGGATCATCGCCCGCATGATCCGCCAGCATGCCGTGCGCCAGGGCATCGGCAAACGGCGCGCCCGGCGCAATGCTGAAAAGCTTGGGTGTGCTTCGCACGCCGCTTAGCGCCCCCCAAGCATTTGTTCGGTGAGCTTTACCGCCTCGGGCGTGCCTACATGAAACCATGTATGGTCATGCGGTAGGCCGAACAGGCGGCCCGCGCGCTCGGCGTTGTCCCACAACCGCACGGTGGAAAACGCGCCCTGCGGCGCATCGGCAAACAGGCGCGGATGGCAAATCTGCACCCCGCAATAGGCGTATGGCGCAGCCGCGCCCGCCGTATTACGGCGCAGCGCGCCAGAGGCGGACATGAAATAATCGCCAGGCCCCTCAAAGCTGACCGCATTGGCGAGCGGCGTCACCATCAACAGCGCATCCATCGTTGATGGGTCAAAGGCCTGCGCCATCCGTTGCAGCGTATGTGCGGACTGTTCACGCCAAAAGCTGTCGCAGTTATGCACAAAGAACGGCGCATCCCCCAGCAAGGGCAGCGCCTTGCGCACACCGCCGCCGGGGCCAAGCAGCCTATCCGTCTCATCGGAATATATGATGGCGGGACGCGCGCGGGCGCGCAAATGAGCGCGGATCATTTCGCTGCGATAATGCAGGTTTATTACGACAAGCTCCACGCCGGCTGCCGCCAGATTATCCAGCGCTGTGTCAATCATCGGCCTGCCCGCCACCATGATCAGCGGTTTGGGCCGGTCATTGGTCAGGGGCCGCATCCGTTCGCCCAACCCGGCGCCAAGATACATGGCTATTTTGGGGGCGCTTTTTGGGGTTATTTTGGGGGCGGCTTTTCCGTTCATCTCATACCTGAATTACAAAAGTGACCGCAGCATACCGGGAGTATCACATAATATATGCGCACCCGCCGCCGATAATTCCTCATGCGCGCCATAGCCCCACAGCACGCCCACCGGCCTTATCCCATTGCGCAGCGCGCCAATGACATCGTGACTGCGGTCGCCAATCATCATCACGGCGCCAGCGGCTAATTTTTCACGCGCCAGCACATAGGCGAGCAGTTCAGACTTATCCGCGCGCGCGCCGTCCAGCTCGCTGCCATATACGCCATCAAAAAATTCCGCCAGCCCAAAATGCTCTATAATGCGCTGCGCATAGACGGTTGGCTTTGAGGTCGCCACATGCATGCTTGCCGCCCGCCCCCTCAGATAGCGCAGCGTATCGGGTATTCCGGGATAGACATGATTCTCAAACAGGCCCGTTGTGGCGAAGCGTTCCCGGTACAGCGAAACCGCCTCCTCAACCTGTTCCGCGCCGTCTGGCCCCAGCAGTTGCGCAAAACTTTGCCGTAGCGGCGGCCCGATATAGGACGCCAGCGCAGCATCCGCTGGAACCGGCGCAGATAACCGCGCCAGCGCATATTTGATGCACGTAACGATGCCTATTTTCGGATCGGTCAAGGTGCCGTCCAGATCAAACAGCAAATGCAAGGAAGCGGCCCCTTTTCCTTAGACCATTGCCTGATTGGATTGACTCAATCCAATCAGGATAAGAAAGGCTCTTGTTTCATCCAGCGCTGCGCTGCGCTAACATAGCCTGAACCGCAATTATAACAAATGGACGAATAAACCATGGCGCTTTCGGTGATTGGCGCGGGCTTTGGGCGGACCGGCACATTGTCGCTCAAAAGCGCGCTTGAGCAATTGGGCTTTGGCCCCTGTTACCACATGGTTGAGATACTCAACAACCCGCCCTTTGCGCATTATTGGGAAGCCATCCTTGCGGGCGCGCCCGCCGATTGGGAGAGGATTTTTCAGGGCTACAAGGCCACCGTGGATTGGCCAGGCTGCGCCTATTACGCCGAACTTGCCGCGCACTATCCCGGCGCCAAGGTGATTTTATCGGTGCGCGACGCCCACGCCTGGTTCGACAGCGCCCGCAACACGATTTTCAAAATGATGCCGCGCGCGATCAAGCCCGGCGGGCGGCGCAATATTGGGTATGATCTGATTTACCAGAAAACCTTCAGCGGCAATATCGATGACCGCGAGCACGCCATTGCCGTCTATGCGCGCCATAATGCGGCGGTGCAGGCGGCAATTTCCGCCGACCGTTTGCTGGTCTATGATCTGGCCGAGGGCTGGGGACCGCTGTGCGCGTTTCTTGATGTTGCGGTGCCTGCCACCCCCATGCCGAAGGTCAACACTACGGACGAGTTCACGCAAATTTTTGGCGTGAGAAAGAAATAGGGTCGAAAGAAATAGGGTCAGACTCGATTTAGCGCTGTCATGGGACTGATATAAATAACAAAATCTAAATCGAGTCTGACCCTATTTCTTTCGCCTTCGCCTGCTCCACAGATACATGCAGATCATGTTTGCGCAACGGTAACGAGCGAATGCGTTTGCCGGTAAGGCTGAACACCGCATTGGCGACGGCGGCGGCGATGGGTGGCGTGCCGGGCTCGCCTGCCCCGCCGGTGGGGCGGCCAGAGGGAACCAGTTTCACCATGATGGCCGGCGCGTCCGCCTGACGCACCATTTCATAGTCCGGGAAGTTCTGTTCAACCACGCGCCCGCGATCAATGCTGATCTCGCCATATAGCGCCGCCGTCAAGCCATAAATAATGCCGCCTTCCATCTGCGCTGCGAATGTGTCCGGATTAATCACCTCGCCCGGATCGGCGGCGCACCATACATTGTGGACGCGCGTTTTGCCGTCCGGGGTAATGGACACCTCGGCCACTTGCGCGACGATGGTGCCGAAGGAATCCTTTAACGAGATGCCGCGCGCCCGCCCCAAAGCGAGCGGCGCTCCCCAGCCGGACAACTCCGCCACCGCCTCCAGCACGGCTTTATGATGCGGCGCCCCGCTCAGCATATCGCGGCGATACTTGAACGGATCGCTGCCGGCGGCAAAGGCCAGCTCATCGACAAAGGATTCGATGAAATACGCATGATGGCAATTATCCACACTGCGCCATGGGCCAAACGGTATGGGATCGTTACCGTTGACAAAACGCGCGCGGCGATCCGCGATGTCATACGGTATCCATGACGCATCCGGCGGGCCGTTTTTTTCGGTATAATCAAACTGCCATGACACCGGGCGGCCATTCGCATCCAGGCCAGCGCGCAGCTTAGCGATTGACGCATTGCGGTATTTGTCCTGGCGCATGTCTTCTTCACGCGACCAGATCAGATTGACGGGATAGGCAACCTGTTTGGCCAGCAGAACCGCCTGATCAAGATAGTCCACCGTGTAGCGCCGCCCAAAGCCGCCGCCCATCGCCGTGTGGTGAAGCTTTACATCTTCGATGGGTATTCCCGCCACCTTCGCCGCGCGCGCGCGCGCGCCAAGGCCATCCTGGAAACCGCCCCACACTTCCAGCTTGCCGCTGGAAAAATGCGCCGTGCAATTCATCGGCTCCATAGTGGCGTGCGCCAGATACGGCACCTGATAAGACGCTTCAACAACGCGGGCGGCTTTCCCGGTTGCGGCCTCGGTATCGCCAAAATCGTAATCCGTATCAAAATCCGCCTTATCCAGCGCCGCCTGCATGCCGGCCAGGATCGAAGCTGAATTATGCGCGGCGCCCGCGCCCTCATCCCACGCCACGGGCAGCGCCCGCAGCGCCTGCTGCGCGCGCCAGGTGTTGTCGGCAATGACGGCAACCGCATTGCCGCCCACGCCGTGCACGGATTTAACGCCGCGCATTTTCGCCACAGCCGTGGCGTCAAAGTTTTTCAGCGCACCGCCAAACACCGGACAGGCCGTGATCGCTGCAAACATCATGCCCGGCAGACGGACGTCCACCCCATAAATCGCGGTCCCATTGACCTTTGACGGAATATCAAAACGCTGTTTCGGCGTGCCGGAAATTGTGTAATCCTTGGGCGATTTTAGCGGCAAGTTAGCGGGCGGATCGAAATTCGCCGCATGCGGCGCCATTGCGCCATAGCTGGCGCTAAGCCCGCTGGCGGCGTGCTGTAATTGGCTCAATTTCGTGGTGATTTCGGAAGCCGGAACATTCCATTGCTTCGCCGCCGCCTGGATCAGCATCCAGCGCGCCGCAGCGCCCGCATGGCGCAGGCCAAAGACGCCGGTATAGCGCACAGCCGTGCTGCCGCCGGTGATTTGCAGGTTCATGAATTCGGCAATCTTGCGCGCGCCAAAATCCGTTACGCCGGTAAGGAATTTCGGGAAAGACGCGCCGCTGCTCAAAAAACCCTTGGCGAGTGCGCCATTGGCGAACGCCATATCGGCGGGCGCTTGCTCCATGCGCACCAAATCCCAATTGGCGTCCAGTTCCTCAGCCAGCATCATCGGCATGGCGGTATGCACGCCTTGCCCCATTTCGGAGTGCGGGACGATGATGGTGACGATGTTATCCGGGGTGATCTTCACCCAGGTGACCAGCAATGCGCCGCCATCACCGGTTGCAAGCTTACGCGCCCGCTCAATGGTGGAAAATGGCGCCAAGGCGTATCCGATCAGCACGCCGCCGCCGATCAATCCAGTGCTGACAATCAATTTCCGCCGCGTGATGTTCACCATGGGAATTCTCCTACGCCTTGGACAGGGAGTGAATGGCGGCGCGTATCCGCCCATAAGTTCCGCAGCGGCAAATATTGCTCATCGCAGTATCAATATCGGCATCCGTTGGCGGCTGATTTTGCGATAGCAGCGAAACCGCAGCCATGATCTGACCGGATTGACAGTAGCCGCATTGCGGAACCTGATGCGCGATCCATGCCTGCTGGACCTTATGCAGCAAGGCGCTGGGCGCGGTTGGCGATTCAATGGTGGTGACGCTTGCGCCAACAACCGAGTCAGCCGTTACCGAACAAGACCGCATCGCCACCCCATCAATCAGCACCGTGCAGGCGCCACAAGAGCCAACCCCGCAGCCATATTTTGTGCCGGTCAGATTCAGCGCATCGCGCAACACCCAGAGCAAGGGCATGTCAGGCTCGACATCAATGTCATGTATTTTACCATTGACCGTAAACTGCATGGCGTCCTCCTATTCAACGGCAAGCTTCCAGCGATTACCTTTGCGCCGCACCCGGCCCGCAGTGGGCGCGGCAAAATGCGCGGCCATCATGTATACGTCTGTATCGCATAACCGGTCCACAATTTTGCGCCGTGTCGCAGCCGATTGCGCTTTGTCGGTGCAAGCAAAACTTGACCATTCCGGATAGGCGACCTGGATCGGATGGTGAAACGCATCGCCGGTGAACAGCGCGCTTTTGCCGCCGCCCTTCAGATTGATGCAAATATGGCCAGGCGTGTGACCGGGACTTGGTTCGATCCACATGCTGTCGTCAATGGCGAAGTCACCCTTCACCAGATCGGCCAGGCCCGCCTCGACCACCGGCAAAATACTGTCCTCAAAGCAGCCATCGATGCCAACGGCGCCTTGTTCGGTCTGCCAATGGTCGTATTCCGTCTTGTGGAAAATATAGCGCGCGTTGGGAAATGTCGGTACCCAGCGGCCATTTTCAAGCCGCGTGTTCCAGCCCACATGATCCACATGCAAATGGGTGCACATCACATGACTTACAGATTCAGGTGCAACTCCCATAGCCCGCAAATCATCCAGCCACGGCGTCTGTTTCATATTCCATGCCGCAGAAAAAGCGCGTGGCTTGTCATTGCCGACACAGGTATCGACCAGAATTGTATGCCTGCCGGTGCGGATCACGTAAGCGAACAGCCCCGCCTGCATCCGGCCGCCTTCGGATTTCGGTTTAATAAAATGCGGCTCCATCCAGTCACGCTCCCCATCGACCGCCTCGGGCGTCGATAGCGGGAACATCCTGGCGGGCGGGAAAAAATCGCCTTCATGCTCGACACAGCGATCAACGCTGATTTCACCAAATTGCAGCGGCTTGAATGGAATGCTGTGCATAAAATCTCCTATCAATGTTAAGCGCTGTTCAATACGTATTGATATCAGGCGCCTTGCCGCCATAGCGGCGCAATACCATACGGCACACAGGAATAAGGCCCACGCCAAGTGCAAAGAAGATCGCTGTTTGCACTATGAGGGATTGCGGCAAAATCCCGATCAGGGCTGATCCGGCAATGAGCAATCCGGCAGCCGCGAACGAGACAAAAAACCCGCCCGAAATCAATACTTCGGCGATCAGCATAACCGCAGCCACCACAGCCCACGCGAGTGCCGGATTATTCACCACGCTGTCAATGATACTGTTCATTTTGCGCGGTAGCTTTCAAGCAGCACCGCCAGACCGCCTAGTGATTTCGTTACATCGGTCGGGATCACCAGCAGCTTTGAGTTCGGAGATTTGGCGAGTTCGGCAATACTGTGAATTTGCTGTTTCATGATTTCAAAATCCACCGCTGGCTGGCCATTCGCCTGAATGGCTGCGCCAACCTGCGAGGTGGCGTAGGCCTCCGCATCAGCCAGAACACGGCGCGCCTCGGCCTGTTTTTGCGCCGTGTATAGATCGCCATCGGCCCTAAGCTGTTGCGCCTGACGATCGCCCTCGGCTTTGGTGACGGCAGCGCGCCGTTCACGTTCGGCGTTTAATTGCTGCTGCATCGCGCTGCGGGTGGCCGCATCAACGGAAACATCGAGAATTTCCGTGCGGGTGATTTCGATGCCCCAGATTGCGCAGGCCTCGGACAAGGAAGCCTGGATTTTCTCGCTGATATATTCGCGTTTGGATTGAATCTCATCAAATTCCATCTGGCCCCCGGTGGAGCGCACGATACTGGTTACCGTTGTTTGCACCGCTGCATCTATATCGCTAATCCGGTAAACCGATTTCGCCGCATCAATGACGCGAAAGAAAACAGCCGCAGTCAGATGAATTTCCACATTGTCTTTGGTGATGACGCTGATCTGCTGCGGCTCCAATTGCCGCTCAAGAATGCTGACCTTGCTCGCCACCTGGTACTGAATTGGGACAATAAAGTTAAGTCCGGCGGGAAGTGTTTTGACGTATTTGCCGAATTGCTCAACCACATACTCCTGAGACTGCGGGACGATCTTGATGCCCGACAGGGCGATCACCAGCAGAAGAAAACTCACAGTGAGCAGCAGCACATCCATATTGGTTTCCTTTGTGTAAAGCCTCTGGCGGCAATGATGCCCCATATAAGCATAGCGTTCAAGCGAATGCCCCATGCGGTATCGCAGTACGCCGTACACAAGAGAAGAAATTGGCACAGGGGAAACCATTGGAATAAGCCTAAAAATGGCTCTAGGGCGCGGGTTTTATCTGCACCGCACCCGCAAATATTACTAGCGATACAGCCGCCAGGAGCATTTGTTGAGTTTTATTCCTGAAGGCCTCAGGAAACAGCTTGCGGTTGGCAAGCATTTTTGCAATCCAGCCGCTGACGGAGATCGCCCCAGCCGCTAACAGGCTGAACAGCACAGCAGTCTTAACCCATCAGGGTCATAGCGGCGGAAATGTCCAGAGGCCTGATCCATTTCAGAATAAAGCGCACTCTACGCGGGCGCTTAAACGATCAAATAGCCGCCCTGCTTCACCAGCCCGGCTAAATCAGCTTATTGGAAGAACTGGAAAGCCCCCAATGCAACACGCCAACGCCGGCCAGCGCCAGGTTACAGAAAATCATGATAAAGTGGCTTAACACAGCGGTCGCAATGGCGTGTTCGGGAACCACGCCAAGTGGAATCATCACGCCAGCCCATGCCGCCTCGAACGGCCCCAGATTGGCAAGACCATTTACCGGCAACGCAAAGGCCAGCGCCCCGGCAACGCCAGCCAACACGGACGCCGCCGGCCCGGGCGATGCGTCAATGATCATGCCGGTAAGATAAAATACCAGGAACAGGCTAACCCATACGCATAAGCTGACCGCAATTAAACCGGCTAGTCTTTTCTTGGGTAAATCACGGGCCGCAAATGAAAGCTGATCGACCAGCCGCACGATCTTGCCTTCCGGATTGAGATAGTTCCGGATATGCCGGCTCACTAGCGCCGCCAACCAGGGGAACAACACCATACCCCCCACTGTTGCCGCCGCGCCCAGCAACAATAATGGCCGCCAACCCGCCATGCCAAAATCCGTTGCCAGCAACGCCAGCGATACAGCCCCCATCACCATTAATGTCAGCAGGTCATAGAGCCGCAGCAGCAATAAAACACCAACCGCCCGGGGCAGTGAATATTCTGCATGCCGCATCAGCACCAGCGGCAGCACCGCCTCGCCAATTTTGGCCGGCAGGGTGGCGACGGCCGCGCCCTGCAAGGTAACGGCGCGAAAGAATATCCATTGCACTGGCTGGCCAATGGCCACGCACAGGCGAAGCACCCGCAATAAAACGGGGATGAGTCCCAGCGCGGATAAAATAACTAGTCTCGTTAGGGAGATTTTCGCATAGGCGGCGACGAACGAATTCCAGTCAATAAAATAAACCGCAATAATTCCAAAAAATGCGGTAACCGCCAGCGAGACAGCAATTGCTATTGGGCGGCTCCAGCCCCGGTTAGCGCCTTCATTCACGGAGTGAAACATTTAATCTGAAAACCAAACCCTTTGTGAAGGAGTTGCGCGAAAAAGCCCCGTCAATGGGCCAACGGTTTTTGAAACACACCCACGAGGCTAAGCCCCGGAAGTATTGTCAGTACGTCAAACAGGGCAATCATAGGCATAAGTGCGTTAATCAGTTTCAATTGCAAGGGTGAAAATGATTTGGAAAAATTACGTTTTTGCTTATTACGAAATTTGTAAACAATTGCTCCAATGGGATTAATAGGAACAAGAAACACGGTTTTGAGTTTTGCCGCTGTGGCCAGTCCTGTTAATACGTCCGGATCATAACGGCGAAAGTGCCCCGACGCCCTATCCATGTCTGAAAAAAGGTAACTCGGCGAGGGAACTTTTAAAATCACATAGCCGCCAGGTTTAACCAGTCTGGCGGCTTTTGATAAAACAGCCGCGTCATCGGAAAAATGTTCGAGCACGTCCATCATAATAACCGCATCCGCCTGAAGCTCGTTTAATTCATTCCAGTCGCCTCTAAGATCGGTTTGTATAGTTGTTACCCGATTCGCCGGATATTGGCGCGCAATGCGGCGTAACAGTTCCGGGTTGTAGTCAACGGCATACACATGACTGACATTGTCTATATAGGTCCTCATGCCTAGTCCGGCGCCACATCCGAGCTCTATAATGTCACCGCGCAACATCTTTGCGAACTTGCCATATGTCCAGGTATAAAAATTGGGCATAAGTTCAAGCAGGCTCTGAGCCTCGTGATACGTTTGATTACCTGCTTCGATCTCGGATTCATTCATGCTTGTTCTCCACATCACCAGCATAGAGGGGGTATTCGGAATTCAGGACCTGGTCAATAACTCCCGGTCTGGTGTAGATTTTGACACCGCCTTATTATCCGATCTGACGACGTAAGACAGCGGATCCGAAGCCCCTTGCCGTTGCACCAGTTCGGCCAACAGCCCCATGCTGACCAATTGAACACCAACAACTACCAACAGCCATCCAAACGTTAATAATGGCCTGGTGCCAATTGGGCCAAGATCCATAAACCATAGAATAGCCAGATAGAGTAAGCAGCCAAATCCAAGCAAACCAAAAATAACGCCGGCTCCACCAAAAATATGCAACGGACGCGCAGAAAACCGCGTGGTCAGCATTATAGTCAACAGATCCAGAAATCCCTTTAGAAGGCGTTCTACTCCAAATTTGGTTACTCCAAATTTGCGGGGGCGATGGTTGACTACCATTTCGCCGACCCTATAGCCCTGCCAATGCACAAGGACAGCAACAAATCTGTGTAATTCACCATACACTCGCAAGTCTTTTACCGACTCGGATCTATAGGCTTTTATGCCGCAGCCAAAATCATGCAGATGAACACCAGTAACTCGGCTGACCACCGCGTTGAATATTTTCGACGGAAGGGTTTTGTCGATCGGATCGTGCCGGACTTTTTTCCAGCCGCTAACTACGTCGTAACCAGAATTGATCATGGCGAGAAAATTGGGAATCTCCGAAGGATCATCCTGCAGGTCAGCATCTAGAGTAATAATGACTTTCCCGCGTGCGCGCTGGAAGCCGGCGTCCATTCCAGCAGCCCGGCCATAATTTCGCCGGAAGCTGACTATGCGAATCCGATCATCTTTACTTGCCAGCGCCGCCAACCGCTTGGGCGTTTCGTCGGTGCTGCCGTCATCAATAAAAATTATTTCCCAACTATAGTGATTCTCATCACAAACTTTGACAACTTCTTTGTATAATTCTCCTACGCTGTCCTCCTCGTTATACGCAAGAACAAGTACTGACAGCATCACTTCAAAGCCGTCATGATCTGTTGCTGATGGATCAGGCACCTTATCCCCCATTAAAAGTGATACGCCGCAAGCCAGAAAACTAACCTGATATCACAAGTCATGTTAAGAAAACTACCCCGGCGCTTCAAACCGGCAAAGAATCAAGCCACGGTAGGATTTTGCAAAAGTCTGTCTGTGTCCACTTTTTTGCAGCTTCTGGATGTCAGCGGAAACATCCTGATAATCATAGTAGGCCAGCCAGATACGCTTGTGATCAGCGGTCCTGTCAACGCCCTGCCGCCCCATTATAATCGGGATGCCGTTCCACATCAGCGTATCCTGTCCCGAGTCCAGACCCAGCCGCGCGATAAAATCACTGCCGATCCTGTCGTATAAGGCCTGCCATTTCTCGTTCGCCGGCGGCTGAACCTTGAGCGCGGAAACCGCCTCGGGGCCTATCAGATACCAACTCAACCCCGACAAAATTGTTGGCGCCTCTATGATCACCAGGCTGTCGCCGGGTTTGACTTGTTGTGCAAAATCCGCCGCCGCCGCCCGAAAATCATGCGGTTTTTCATATTGCGTAATAAACTTTAGCGATAAAAGGGCAAAACTCGCCGCAACCAGAATTCCAATCCCGATCACGCCATATTTGACACCCGACCGTTTTGCGGAGCTATGCGCATTTACCAGGGTCGCTGCGCAAGCCAGGGCAATGAAGGGCAAGGTTAGCGCCAACGGCCTTTCTGACAAAACCGGCCTCACGGTCAGCGTAGCTATAATCGAGGCGCCAATGGGTAAAATTACCAGCACCATTGTTGCAATCCGCAATCGTGGCGCCAAAAAAACCGCGCTTGCAGCCAGCAGATAAATCAGCGCCGTGACGGGCGCCAGTACAAGCGAGCTAGTGTTGGGCCCAAACAGAACATGCGTTAATATGCCGGAGATACCGCTTAAATCTTCAGGTGACTGAAGCTGGGTTTCCCGCATCATTCCATTAATCAGGACCAGAATTAAAATTGCTCCAAGCGCCGCCTGCACGCCCAGATATTTGATCAGCATCGGACGCGGCGCTGATTCCCGCGCCAGCCGCACCAATCCAAACAATCCAAGACAGGCAGAGAAAATCGGCCCGATTCCATGCGCAAACCCAATCAGCAATTGCGCCACAGACAACCCTGCCAATAACTTCCAGAAAGCACCCGGCGGTTCATTGCGCAAGGACACAAGACGTTCAATCGACCACCAGCCCATAACCTGGAAAAAGCAGATCATCGCATACATCCGCACATTTTCGGCAAAATACAGGCTCTGCGGCATAATCGCAAAAAACAGCGCGGCAAGCGCCGCAGTTTTATCACCGGCTATTTTGCGCCCCAGATAGAAAAGCGCGGCAACCGTGCCAACACTCCACAACACGGAATTGAGAATGATAAAGCTGGCGTTTTTGCCGCCCAGCATCCAAAGATTCAACTGCGCGTAATATGCCGGTGGATGCGATGAATATCGCAGGGTCGCGACGATGGTTTCAAACAGGGTGCCGCCAGCCACGCCAAGCGAAATCATTTCGTCTTGCCAGAAACGCGGCTCAACCATTCCTGGCAAACGCAACATGAATGCAAGACCGACTAATGCCAGCCCTGTGATCATAACCTGCCGGTGCGGGTTCAGCTCACTGTTCAAAGCCTTAATGCTCCATATCGCGGGATTGCTCTGAGCGCGAGCCCGCCGGGACCGTTAGGTGTTTTGCTGCCCCCCAAAACCCAAAGCCCCCAACAAACAGCCAAAAGAACGGGATTTATGATCCAAACCGCCTAAAGGGCGTATTTTCCTTGTGAAAACTACCTTGTACCTTGGATTAAGTCATTAATGTATTAATTTCAATCACATATTCTCCAGAATTGTGCGGCCAGCGGCATGCGCAGCAAAATACCGGCGGGGATAAGAAACCCAAAAATCAACGGCAGCGATCACGCAAACATGGCGGCGAATGCCTTGAGCGGCGACAGATAAAATCGCGGCTGGGCGCGCATCTGCGCGCCTGTATTTTGCAGAGATTTTTTTACCGGCGAAAAATGCCCGACGTTTCCGGTCTGACGGTCGCCCACCACCATATCCGCCGTGCCATCAATTATTGGCCGGATGAGTTTTGCAATATCCGCGCCCGCAATGGTCCGGCCCCGTTCTCAAGCCCCGGCCCCGTTCTCAAGCCAATGCGCGAGTTCCGGCTCTAGCCGCCCGTTCATCACCTGACGGTACAGCGCCAGCTCTGCTTCGCCAAGAACGCCCCGCCATTGACCGTGCGATCCCTTGTTGAAGAAGCGCGCTTTGTCGAGCCATTGATTGGCATGGCCTGATGTGGGGGCGAGTGTTTCCGCGTTCTCTTTCATATTCTCAAAACTGGCGGCATCCACCAGCTCTGGCCAAATCGCTTCGTTAATTGGAATGCCAAGCAGGCCGGAGATGCGCCGCATCTGGCCATCCAGATCCGCCTTCATATCGCTGTAATGCAGCAGATGAATGTTCGGCAGATGACGAAATTCCCAAAACGTTTGCGCATGATGCAGCGGGTTCATTTCCAGCGGCCGCCCTTCCTCGGGCATGCCGCTGGCGCTGATCCAATCGCGGAACCGTGAGAGCACGTCACCAGAACGTTTTGGCAGGGGCAGGCCGCGCTTCTGCGAACCGCCCATCATCTTGCCCATCACCTCCGGGTTCATATTTTTTTGATGATTGCCCATGGAAAAGAAAGCGTCGCGCGGGTCACGCGCCACGAACAGATAGGTGGCGTTATCGAAATAGGGGACGCCATCCAGCGGCGTGTGCGTCTTGATGAAACGCCGGTGGGTTTGGGATTCGTACTCGCTGAGAATTTCCTCAACCGGCCGGGCCGGCATATCGAGCCACGGCGTATAATCGCTGAGCTTGCGCTCAAATTTGCTTGTCTGAAAAATCAGCAGGGCGCAGATCATCTGCGTCCAGGTGGTGCCGCATTTCGGCGGCGTGGATATGATGATGTCGCCGTCGCGCGGCTTAAAGCCGTCCCAGCGGCGGCTGTCTGTCACCATGGCGATATATTCGTAGCGCCGCTCTGGTAATTTTGATGATATTACAGTCATTTTATTCCGCCGCACGGCCTTTTTCGCCACTCGCTTTTAGCAGTTCTTCGGCCTCGCGGCGCAATTCACGCTTCAGGGTTTTGCCACTGGCGTTGCGCGGGATCACATCGATGAAACGCACGCTGGCCGGCTGTTTGAACCTGGCCAGCCGTGTGCTGCAATGTTTCAGAATGTCCGCCTCGCTGATGTCCGAGCCTGGCGCGCGCACCACACAGGCCTGGCCGGTTTCGCCCCAGCGTTCATGTGGTACGCCGATCACGCCCACATCGGCGACGCCCTTGATCTGGAAAATCACCGCTTCGACCTCGGCCGGATACACATTCTCGCCGCCCGATATGTACATGTCCTTCCAGCGGTCAACGATATAGAAATACCCATCGCTATCCATGCGCGCCGCGTCGCCGGTTTTGAACCAGCCGTCATGGAAACTGGAGGCGGTGGCGTCGGGCCGGTTCCAATAGCCAGGCGTGACGTTCGGCCCCCTCACCCAGATCTCGCCGACAATGTCTGGCCCGGTGATGTCCTGATTATCCTCATCCACCAGCCGCATTTCCAGATGCAGCCCCGGCAATCCCGCCGAGCCGACCTTTTGCTTGGTCATATGGCTGTCCAGCACGGTGATGATCGGGCTGGTCTCGGTCATGCCATAGGCCTGCTGTAGCGCCAGGCCCTTTTCCGCCCAGGTGTCGAGCAGGACCTTTGCGGCGGGCGCAGCACCTATGCCGGAGGTCACAATGCCGGAGAAATCAGTCGCAGCAAAATCCGGGTGCTGGCTCATGAACAAATACATGGATGGCACGCCAAGGAAGTGCGTGAAGCCATGGCCATTGGGCTTGTGCAGCAGGCGCAGCATGGGGCCTGGCTCAAATTCCCGCGCCACCGCCACCGTGCCGCCCATATGAAAAACAATATTGGCGTAACAATTCAACCCGCCGGTATGAAACAAGGGCATTACCGCCAGATGCTTGGTGTCCATCCCCACGCGCGCGGGCGGGCCAAGCGTGACCACATTCCAAAACGTCATGCCATGGGTGATCATCGCGCCCTTGGGAAGTCCGGTCGTGCCCGATGTGTACATGATGGTGGATAGATCATCATGGGTCAGTTCCGTGGCCCGCGCCGTCAGCTTGCCCGCCTTGGATAGCGCCAATTCATATTGGCTGGGACTGCCGTCAAAATTATTCTCCAGCAGATGCGGAATTTTGCACAGCTTTTGCAATGTCGCCCCGGAATCAGAAAATTCCGGCCCGGGGATCAGCACCTTTGGCGCGGCGTCGCCAATGATGAACTCAAGTTCTGGCACGGTAAGCCGCCAGTTCAAGGGCAGGAACACCAGACCGGCCTTGGCGCAGGCGAACTGCATCTCGAAGATATCGGTGCTGTTCTGCGCCAGCACGCCCATCCGGTCCCCCTTCACCAGGCCGAGCGTAGTGGTGAGAAACGCCGCCAGGCGCTCCGAGCGGTCATTGAACTGGCGGTAGGTAAACTCGCGCTTTGAATGCAGGTCTATAAGCGCGGTTTTATCGCCAAGCCGGGTGGTGTGATATGCGAGCCAGTCATACGCCTTGATTGCCATGGTGCCGTCTCCCTGTTTTTCTGCGATCAGTGAAGCAAATCCCAAGGCTTGGGGCAAGTGATCTCAAGTGATCTAACGCGCGCTGGCGATCCCCCGGCTGAGCAGAATCACCGGCAACAGGCCAACAGCGACAATGCTAAGCCCCGCCAGCGCGCTATCCTCCAGCCGCCCCAGCGAGGCGAAGGTGTAAACATGGGTCGCCAGCGTATCAAAATTGAACGGACGCAGCACCAGGGTCGCGGGCAATTCCTTCACGCAATCGACAAACACCAGCAATATTGCGGTCAGCGCCGGCACCCGCAACAACGGCAGATGCACACGGCGCAACACGCCGCCCGGCGTTGCCCCCAAACTGCGGGCCGCCATGTCCATAGCCGGTGTGATGCGCGCCAGCCCCGCCTCGATGGCGCCAAATGACAGCGCCAGAAACCGCACCACATAGGCAAAGACTAGCACCGCTACCGTGCCGCTTAGCAGCAACCCGCTGGACACGCCGAATGTGGCGCGCATAAAAGCGTCCAGCCCATTATCGAATGCGCCAGCCGGAATCATGACGCCAAGCGCCAATACAGCGCCGGGAATGACATACCCGATCGATGCAATCCGGGTGAGCACCCTTTGCCCGCGCCCGGCTTCCAATCGCGCGCCATACGCCAGAAACATTCCAATGCACACCGCCAGCAGCGCCGCAGCGGCGGCCAACATCATGCTGTTCAGCGCATAGGTAAGAAATGCGTCGCTGGCGCTGAGCGCACGATCAAGCCGCGCCAGCGCCATGCGCAGCAAAATACCAGCGGGGATAAGAAACCCGAAAATCAGCGGCAGCGAGCATGCAAGCATGGCGGCGAATGCTTTGAGCGGCGACAGATAAAATCGCGGCTGGGCGCGCATCTGTGCGCCAATGTTATGAAACCGCCGGTCGCGCCGCGCCAGCCGCTCCAGCGAAATCAGCAGCAGCACAAAGCCAAGCAACGCCATTGCAATCTGCGCGCCGCCGCCCGCATTGCCCATGCCGAGCCAGACATCGTAAATACCCGCCGTCAGGGTGCGCACGGCAAAATAATCAACCGTGCCGAAATCGCCGATCACCTCCATCAACGCCAGAATGACCCCAACTACAATTGCTGGCCGCGCCAGCGGCAACGCCACCCGAAAAAATACGCCCCACGGCCCTTTGCCCAAGGTGCGGCTTACCTCCAGCGCGCTGACGGATTGTTGCAGGAAGGCGGTGCGGGCGGTGAGATACACATAGGGATATAGCACCAGCGACATCACCACGATGGCGCCTCCCAGGGAGCGAATTTCAGGAAACCAGTACTCTTGCGGGCGGCGCCAGCTAGACAGTTCGCGCAATAAGGATTGCACCGGCCCCGCAAACTCAAGAAAATCAACATAGGTATAAGCGGTGAGATAGGCCGGCATGGCGAATGGCGCCAGCAGCGCCCACTCAAACACGCGCCGCCCGGGAAACCGGCACAAGCTGACCAGCCACGCCGTTCCCACGCCGATTACCGAAACGCACACGCCAACGCCAGCCATCAACAGAACCGTCGTTTGCAACATATGCGGCAGCACAGTCTGCGCCAGATGCGGCCAGATATTGCGCGCCGGATTTAGCGCCAGCCAGCCGACTGAAATCACCGGCAAAGTGATAAGCGCCGCCACCGCCAACGCGCCAAAGTTCCACATGCTAAAGCGCGGCCTGAATTGCGCCGTGATGACGCCCGCTTGACTTGTCATGATGCGATCATTCGTCGAATCCCACCTCGTTGACAATCTCTAGCGCCCGCGTGCGGTGCTTGGCGATTTCCGCCAGAGGCAGGCCATCGGCCTTGAACTTGCCCCAGCTTTGCACCAGCGCCGACCAGGGCACATTAGGATTAACCGGATATTCGTTGTTTACCACGGCATACAAACCCTGGGCGTCCGTACTGGATAAAAACTCCATCAGCTTAAGCGCCGCTTCCCGGTTAGGGGCATGTTTGGCCATCGCCACGCCGGAGATGTTCACATGCGCCCCGCGATCCTGCTGATTTGGAAATACTATCCTGACGGCGTTTGCGAACGGGGCCTGTTCAGGATCCGTCAGCATTATTGCCATGTAATAGGTGTTACCGAGCGCGATGTCGCATTCGCCTTGCGCCACCGCCTTGATCTGCGCCCGGTCATTGCCCTGTGGTTTGCGCGCCAGATTCGCCTTCAATCCGCTGAGCCATTGCTTAGCCGCAGCCTCTCCGTGATGGGCAATCATGGCCGAGAGCAGGGCGACATTATAGTCATTGCCGCCGCTGCGGCTGCAAATGCGGCCCTTCCACTGCGGTGCGGTGAGCGCTTCGTAGGTGCTTACCTCGCCGTCTTTCACCCGGTCCTTGGCCGCGTACACTACCCGCGCGCGTTGGGTCAGGCCAAACCAGCGATTTTCCCCATCCCGGTACAATGCGGGAATATTGCCGCTCAGGATTGCCGAGGGAGCGGCTTGTACGACGCCTGCTTCAACCAGTGCAGAAAGCTGCGCAATGTCCGTGCCGAGCACCACATCGGCCGGGCTATTCGGCCCCTCAGCCTTGATCCGTTCGATGAGACCCTTTTCGGCAAATATCATGTTGACGCCAATGCCGGTTTCCTTGGTGAACTTCTCTAGCAGGGGATTGACCAGTTCCGGCTGCCGGTAGGAATAGACGTTTACCTCAGCCGCGCTAGCCATGGGCGCCGCTCCAAGCACGGCCATCACCACCACACATCGCACCCATCGCGTCCTGCCTATTTTGATCGTCATTTCGTCATTCCTTCTCTGAGACTTCATTATTATTGCGAATGATTAGCATTAGCAGAAAATTGGCACGGTTTTCCCCGATAATGCAACAGACAATATATTTCTCTTGAAAGATTCCTGTCCTTGACATACATCACACTCAGGTTAGCACTCGATTATGGAGAGTGCTAATTTTACATATAATATGCGGGATTATCAGAGGAGAACTGCATCATGGCATTTCGTCCATTACACGATCATGTGCTGGTCAGGCGCGTGGAAGCGGACACCAAGTCCGCAGGCGGCATCATTATTCCAGACACTGTGAAGGAAAAACCCCAGGAAGGCGAAGTGGTCGCAGTAGGCTCGGGCGCAAAGACCGAGAAGGGCGTGGCAATTCCGGTTAGCGTCAAAAAAGGTGATCGCATCCTGTTCGGCAAATATTCCGGAAGCGAAGTGAAGATCAAGGGCGAAGAACTCGTCATCATGCGCGAAAGCGACATTCTGGGCATTATTGCCTAATCAAACTCTCACAACGCAACAGGAGCTTAGTGAACATGGCTGCCAAAGAAGTTAAATTTTCCAGTGACGCCCGCAATGCGATGTTGCGCGGCGTCGATATTCTAGCTGACGCGGTAAAAGCAACGCTGGGCCCTAAAGGCCGCAATGTGGTTCTCGACAAGAGCTTTGGCGCACCGCGCGTCACCAAGGACGGGGTGACAGTGGCTAAAGATATCGATCTCGAAGACAAGTTCGAAAATATGGGTGCGCAGATGGTGCGCGAAGTCGCTTCGCGCACCAATGATGAGGCGGGCGATGGCACCACCACCGCCACCGTGCTGGCGCAGGCGCTTGTGCGCGAGGGCGTCAAGTCCGTTGCCGCCGGCATGAACCCGATGGATCTGAAACGCGGTATGGACATCGCCGTGGAAAAGGTCATCAAAAAGCTGGTCAGTGAATCAAAACCGATCAAGACATCAGAAGAAATTGCCCAGGTTGGGACAATTTCGGCCAATGGCGAAAGCGCTATTGGCGATATGATTGCCGAGGCGATGCAAAAGGTCGGGCGCGAAGGCGTGATCACCGTCGAGGAAGCCAAAGGAATGGTGACCGAGCTCGACGTGGTTGAAGGAATGCAGTTTGATCGCGGCTATCTGTCGCCGTATTTCGTCACTAACGCGGATAAAATGACGGTGCAGCTTGATGATCCGCTGATCCTGCTCCACGAAGCCAAGCTCAGCAATCTGCAAGCCATGATCCCATTGCTCGAATCCGTCATCAAATCCGGCAAGCCGCTGCTGATTATTGCCGAAGATGTGGAAGGTGAAGCGCTGGCGACACTTGTCGTCAATAAATTGCGTGGCGGATTGAAGGTTGCCGCAGTAAAAGCGCCGGGCTTTGGCGACCGCCGCAAGGCAATGCTCGAGGACATCGCCGTGCTCACCGGCGGCACGGTGATTTCTGACGATCTCGGCATCAAGCTGGAAAATGTCACGCTGCAAATGCTGGGACGGGCGCGGCGCGCCGATATCGACAAGGAAAACACCACCATCGTCGAGGGGGTCGGCAAAAAGGCGGACATTTCCGCGCGCTGCAATCAGATTCGTGTGCAAGTCGAAGAGACCACCTCGGACTATGACAAGGAAAAGCTACAAGAGCGGCTGGCGAAACTTGCTGGCGGCGTTGCGGTGATCCGCGTCGGCGGCGCCACCGAGGTCGAAGTGAAAGACCGCAAGGATCGCGTCGATGATGCGCTGCACGCCACCCGTGCCGCGGTCGAGGAAGGCATAGTGGCCGGAGGCGGCGCGGCGTTATTGCACGCCTCAAAAGTATTGGAAGGCGTAAAGGGTGCTAATGCCGATCAAACAGTGGGCATTCAAATCGTGCGCCGCGCGGTTCAGTCGCCGCTGCGTCAAATCATCGAAAACGCAGGTGTTGAAAGCGCGCTTATTGTTGGCAAGTTGCTGGAGGAGAAAAACTTCCGCCGCGGTTTCGACGCTCAGAGCGAGCAATATAAAGACATGATCCAGGCGGGCATCGTTGATCCGACCAAAGTTGTGCGCACGGCGCTGCAAAACGCCGCCTCTGTGGCCAGTCTGCTGATCACCACCGAGGCAATGATCGCGGATGCGCCCGCTGATGCTCCAAAGGCCGATCCGCACGCAGGTCATCATCACTAGAGCAATCTGCATTAAGTTCGAGCCATGAGGCTCGAACTTAATAAAGAAAATTGCTCTAGATTTTAATGTGTTAGACCATTTTTATCCTGCTCGGATTGAATCAATCCGATCAGGAAATGGTCTAGAGCCTTTCCCGGTCAGGTTGAACCAACCTGACCGGATAAGAAAGGCTCTAAATGAATGTGTTAGACCATTTTTATCCTGCTCGGATTGAATCAATCCGATCAGGAAATGGTCTAGAGCCTTTCCCGGTCAGG
>CAMTWQ010000012.1:0-16117 GCA_947085465.1 uncultured Alphaproteobacteria bacterium | reverse complement strand
GCGCAACGCCCCTGCATCGTACTGTCTCGTAATTCCAATCGCATGGCCCATCGCGCACCTCCGAATCAAGATGCATGACTTGAATCACATTCCAGCAAAAAAGGGAATCCCCCGCAGAGTCAATTCATCAGGCCGTTGGTATTAGACATTAATTGACAGGGCGTTTCTGTGCGTGATCGAATGAACTCGCATCCGCATTCGTACTGGCTGCGATCAGATTATGGGGGAATGAGATGACCACTACGTTGGATATGCTCAGGGCGCTTCCGCTATTTTCGGACATCAGCAAGGCGGAGGGCGATCTGCTGGTTCGCAACAGCCGGATAATGACCTGTAAACGCGGACAGTTTTTGTTCATGCACGGGGATGTGATCACTTATTTTTACGTGGTCTGCCGCGGCGCCATGCAGATTTTTCGTGAGACGCCGGGCGGGCACGAGATTACCAGTGAAATTCTGATTGCCGGGGACGCCATTAACGCCGATGAGGTGGTTGCCCGCCAGGATCTGCATCAGTTAAACGCCCGCGCCGTGGAAGATTGCTCGCTGCTTGAAATTCCAATCCCCTGGATGCGCGCGCATCTAAAGGATTTCGACCATGTGGCAGAGAATCTGTTGGCCAGCCTGACGGTCCGGCTGCAAGGGGCGCAGATTGAAGTCGAGCAACTGACCACCATGTCGGCGGCGCAAATGGTGGCATGCTATCTTCAAAAACTCTGTGTGCTGTATAATTTCGACCCGCACGGGTTTGAGCTGCCCTACACAAAAAGCCTTATCGCCTCGCGTCTGCGGATTGAAAAGGAAACTTTTTCGCGCACATTAAAAACTCTGCGTGATTGTGGCATCACGGTTACCGGTACGCATGTCTCCATCCAGGATATGCGCAAGGCCGATAGTTTTGTCTGCGGTGAATGTTCGGTGGCGGATGAATGCGGAACACACCGCGTATTGCATGAAAAAATGGATAAACGCGCCAGATGCAATTATTGATCAATTAAGGGCGGCGTTTATTTCCAACTGATTATTTCCGGCGCTTTCCGGACGGGTGACGGCGGCGTTTCGGCGGGATAACCAAGCAGGATTGGCGCACAGGCCGTCATCTCCGCGGGCACATCCAGCAGCTTCTTCCATTCGGGTGAATTAAGCGCGGGTACGGCAAGCCCGATCACGCAAGTGCCTAGCCCCGCTGTGCAGGCGGCAAGCATCAGATTTTCCGCCGCCAACCAGCAATCAGCGGCCACAAATGGCCCCGTCGGCTTGCCATAAATCACGATCAGCGTACCTGCATTATAAAACAGATGATAGGATGGATCGCTGGTCATGCTTACGTTGCGCTTTGCCAGCGCCGAACCATGTTCGCTCTGCGCCTGTAGCCATATTGTCTGTTTGGCGGCTTCAGACAGGCGGTCCAGTAATTTCCGGTCTTGAATAACCGTAAACGCCCATGGCTCCTCATGCATGGCCGTCGGGGCCTGGACGGCGGCGTATGTCAACATGTGGATGCTGGCCTGGCTAACGTTCTCAGTCGTGAAATCGCGCACCGACTGCCGATGGTAAATTGCATCCATCACACTCATTGGCGTATTCATAAGCTTGGGCACCGGCGAAGTCCTGTTCATGCTGTCTTTTTTCAATGCGACATCAGCAGGGGGATATCCGCCTGCCGTAACATATAATCCGTGAAGCCACCCAGCATCATTTCCCGTATTTTGCTATGGCCATAACCGCCCATCACCAGCAAGTCGGCTTTCAACTCTCTGGCCTGCGCCAGCGCCAATTCACCTTCGCCATGGTGTTCATGCGCGATGGCGATGATCTCGGTGTGCAAGCCGTGCGCCTCAAGATAGTTCACCAGTCTGGCGTCACTGGTCAGATCAACATTGTCGTCAGGATGGCGGACAGTCAGGACATGCAAAGTCTCGG
Organism: uncultured Alphaproteobacteria bacterium; assembly: GCA_947085465.1. Classification (GTDB taxonomy): domain Bacteria; phylum Pseudomonadota; class Alphaproteobacteria; order UBA11222; family UBA11222; genus CAMTWQ01. The sequence continues at coordinate 14,195 of CAMTWQ010000012.1, read as the reverse complement.
CCTGTTTTAACAGTGGCATGGCGCCCCACATGGCGCGCGCCGCTTCCATGCTGTCGTTCCATGCCAGCGCTATCGTCTTGTCCCGCCATTGGGGAAGGACGTCACCTTCCGCCTTTGGCATCAACAGCACCGGACGACCGGTATTAAAAAGCGCCGCGATAAAAGCAGGGTCATTGGGCGGATTGGTTGCATAGGCCCCTCTGCTAACGACGATCAGGTCACTCAGCCGCCCCTCTGCGGCTACAATCGTTTGCGTGTTTCCAGTCAGGCTCAAAAACTGCGCTGTGGCGTGGTGCACCAGGCTCTCCGATGCGTCAAGCGGGATTTGATGCTGTTGCGTAAAAGAGGTTACATATTGCCTTGCCCTGGCAAGGCACTCCGCGTTTTTCTTTTCAAGAGAAATCATGATCGTGCTAACGGCCGAAACTTCTCCGCCATAGGCCGCAACATAGGCGCTTGGGTCCGGCGAAATATGCAGCACCCGAATTTGCGCTGCATTGGATTGCGCCAGGCTCAATGCCGTATTCAACGCGCTGAGCTCGTGCGGCGCGCCGCCGAAAATGCAAAGAATGGATTTGATGCTCATGACCTGCGCTCCTCCGACCCAAGACAGACTAACAACCCGTTGGCATATGCGCTTTGATCTCAGTCAAATATGCCGGACCACCAGCGTCTTTATAACGCGCCGCGCCATGCGCCCGGCGATAGCGACAACCGTTCACCGGCAACCGGAACCTGTACTCACATCATAAAGATAATTGCGCGAACGCGGCACAGCGTGGTTGTTTCGCGCGAACTGTATCTGGAACACCATCAAAGGGCCGGAGCGGAACGACATTTCACTGCTCGCAAGATAGAATTCCCACATTCTGCAAAAGCGCTCGTCATAGAGCGCCTTGACGGCGTCCCGATTGGCCTGAAAACGATCCCACCAATGGTGCAGCGTATCGGCATAATGCGTACGCAATATCTCTATGTCTGTCACCCAGAGCCCGGCACGTTCTATAGGCCCGAGCACTTCCGATAAAGCAGGACAATAGCCGCCCGGGAAAATATATTTCCGGATCCAGGGATTGGTGCTGGTTGGCGGCTCCATGCGCCCGATGGCATGCAGCAGGCCGACTCCATCCGGCTTAAGCAGATCGCGGCATTTTTCAAAGAATTGCGCATAGTGATTGACGCCGACATGTTCGAACATGCCAACCGATACAAGCCGGTCATAGCTGCCATTTTCATCGCGATAATCGCGTAGCAGGAAACGGGCGTGACCGGATAATTGATTGTTGATGGCCCGTTCGTTGGCGATGCCAAGCTGTTCTTCAGACAGGGTGATGCCGGTCACATCTGCGCCTGCTGTGCGGGCGAGATGCAAGGCAAGCCCACCCCAGCCGCATCCGATATCCAACACATTATGCCCAGGCTTTAACAGAAGCTTTGATGCGATCAGCTGCTTTTTCTTACGCTGCGCTTCCTCAAGATTTTCATCGCCGTCTGGAAAATAGGCGCATGAATATTGACGATCCTCATCAAGAAAAAGATCATATAGCGTTGCCGACAAATCATAATGATGCGCCACATTGGAGCGCGCGCGGCTTTTCGGGTTGAGCTGGTGAAGCCTGCGCAAAAAATTTCCAAGCTTGATAAACGCCTGTGCGCGCGGGTGCTTGTACAGCACGTCATGATCTGAGCAGCATATATACAAAAGCTCCCGCAACCCGCCTTCCTCAATAATAAGGGAGCCATTCATATAGGCTTCGCCCACATATAAATCCGGCCATGTAACGATCTTGATAAGGGTGGAGATGGCGTCTATCCGAATGGTCACGCAGGGCGTCTCGGCCGGACCAAAGCGATAGACACGTCCCCACGGATCAACAAGATTAAGCCGCCCGGCCGTGACTATTCTTTCAAAAAATCCGGTCAGCAGTTTTTGCGCCGCTGCTTGTGCAAAAGATCCCAGTCGCCCGGAGTTTCTGCGGACTTCATCGGCCAAAGCAAAATTAGCGTCACGGCCATAAGTAGCGTCATATGTCATCGCCCTTCGCCTTTTTTGAAAGTATCAGCAAGGGCAATGGTATCGGCCAGCAATTAAATCCCACTTGATGCAAGTCAATAACAGGGGGATGTTTTGGAAAAATCTCCCCTCGCTGGGCTAACGCGAATTAATCAGCAGATTGCGATTTTTCAGCCGCCGCCTCAAAAATGGGCAACTGTCAGCGCAAGTCGGAACCACGACAGTCAATCCAGCCCTGAACGGCTGCGCATGGATATCAACCATGCGCAGGGCGTTTCAGTAAAATAGCCAACACATCCTGAGCCTGTCCTGATTTGACTGAATCGGGGGCATTTTCTGTGTCATTGCTGTAGGTAGAAGGCCGAAGGTCGCCCCGCCGCCCCTCATATGGGCCAAGCGGGTGCGCGCTCCAAAAGCAATCGCATCCCATTGCTCGATTCGATCATAGTGCGATAGCGTAGATATAGTGCGCATCATCATCGGGCGTGGCCCGCCATTCGCTACGGCGTGATTGGCTTTTGCCAATCGCAGCGGAGCGTTAGTGAAGCGGATGTCACGCCGTAGTTCATTACGGCGAAGCGCAGCGAAGGCGAATGAAACGAAGGCGGACTGCAGGAAATACGTATACATGCTGTAGAGCGAAATTTATCCTGAGAGATATTATGTTGGATCAACGCCAGACCTACAGCGGCGTTTTCGTCCATGAAGCCTATTTCAGCAGGATATTGGTGATTTCGCGCAATTGCGTGCGGGCGCGTAGCAGGTAGAAGCCTTGCGCGGTCAGATGACTGTTCGGGAAAATGCCGTCCGGGGCGCCGTTGCTGACGATCAGTGGGTCCAGTTCGGCCGCCTCGCGCAGGCTGTCCAGCATCTGGGCGTAGACCGGCTTCAGGTTGCGCTCGGCGATCAGCGCGTCAAAGTCCTGGCCAAGCGAGCGCAGCACCAGATAGTAGGCATAGCTTTGCCCCTTGACCGAATAGAACACGTTATCCGCCTGTAGATCGATCCAGTCGATGCTATGCTCGCTGATGTGGCGGTCCAGCTCGGCAGTGCTGGAGCCGATGTCCAGCGCGATCCGGTCCAGCACCGCCATCAGATTGTCGCTGCGCCGCTCGAACACCGCCGTGCCCGCGCCGAGGCGTTGGTTGTAATTATCCAGCGCCTTGCGCGCCTTGTCGTATTGCGCCTCCGAGGTGGCGGTGGGGGCGAGGCTGACCGAGGGATCCCAGATCCACACGGTGCCGGCATATTGCAACAGCCCCGAAGCGGCTTTCAAATCAGGGTCGGCCTGGCTTGAGCCCCGGGTGCGGCCAAGCTGGTCGTTCAGCTCGAATGAAAATCGCGCCAGCGCGGAAACAATGCCCTGTTGAAATGCTGGCATATTATCCAGCGCCGCGCTCGGCGTGAAAAACGGATTGTTGGCGACCCAGCCGATCTGGTTGACCTCGCGATCGATCAGGGCGCTGGCGATCGCCACCGCATGGCTTTGCCCTGGCGTCAGGGATTGCGGATCAATATCGAATTCCGGGTCATCGGCAATCTGGTGCCACCACAGCATGCCAACCGGGTAATACAGAACCAACAGCGCAATCAGCACTGCGGCAATGCGCAGAACCAAACGAGCCATACCGGAACCGGCTGGCAGGCGGTTGCGAAGTGAGTCTAGTATTTGCATCGTTTTCTCCTCGGCAAGGGCAACACGCAGAAAGCCCAAACCGTCATTCTGAGCGTAGCGAAGAATCTCTCACACTGTATATCGCCAATGATCCTTCGCTTTGCTCAGGATGACAATTTTTGGTTTCCCGGTAACGAACTACCTGTGGATCATCCCGGTTAATCTGTATACTTCGGCCATTACGGGTGCGGCGATCGCGCGGGCGCGCACCGCGCCGTCGCACAGCACCGTTTCCACATAGAGGGGATCGGCCATCAGCCGTTTCATCTCATTTCCGATCGGGCCGAGCTTTTCGACGCACACATCGGTTAGCGCGGATTTGAAACGCGAAAATTCAGCGCCTGCAAACTCGCCCAGCACCTGGGCCTGACTGCTATCGCACAGCGCGGCGTAAATTCCCACCAGATTGCGCGCCTCGGGCCGCGCGGCCAGCCCGTCTGTGGTTCCCGGCAGCGGTTCGGGATCGGTGCGCGCCTTGCGGATTTTTTTGGCGATGGTGTCGGCGTCGTCATTCAGATTGATGCGCGACAGGTCGCTGGGATCGGACTTGCTCATTTTTTTGCTGCCATCCTTTAGCGACATGATGCGCGCCCCCTCGGGCTGTAACAGCGGCTCGGGCAGCGGAAAGAAATCCGGCGCGTTAAAGTCGTTGTTGAATTTTTGCGCAATGTCGCGCGCCAGCTCCAGATGCTGAACCTGGTCCTCGCCGATCGGCACATGGGTGGCGCGATAGGCCAGTATGTCGGCCGCCATCAAATTCGGATAGGCATACAGGCCAACACTGGCCTTTTCGCGGTTCGCGCCCGCTTTGTCCTTGAACTGGGTCATCCGGTTGAGCCAGCCGAGGCGCGCCACGCAATTGAAAATCCAGGCCAGCTCGGCATGGGCGCTGACCTGGCTCTGATTAAAAATAATGTGCCGTGCGGGATCAACGCCTGCTGCAATAAAGGCGCTGGCCACTTCAAGGGTGGCGGCGCGAAGCATGGCCGGCTCCTGCCACACGGTGATGGCGTGCAGATCGACGACGCAATAGATGCAGTCATGGCTTTCTTGCAGGCGGACAAAGTTACGGATCGCGCCCAGATAATTGCCCAGATGCAGATTGCCGGTCGGCTGAACGCCGGAAAAAACGAGTGACTTGCCGCTGGTCATGGTCTGGCTCCTGGTTACAGGGCGTTATTGCGCGTGCCCGGCTTGCAGGTCAAGAGCGGCGGATGGCGGCGCGTATATCCGCCAGCCGCGCCGCGCCGCTAAGGTGGCAGATCACGGTAAAACCGGCCATGCCGCCCACAACCAGCGCAACCAGCGCCAGCATGCCACTGGCCCCGGCCGGACCCGTCAGCCAGGGCGCCAGCAGTTGCGCCATCACCCACAGCATCACGCCCAGCCCCACGCTGCTCAACAGGATGCGTGGCAAACGATAGTGCGAGCGCGCGTCCAGTTGCAAATGCTCGATCTGCGCGCCGCGCCAGGCCAGCAGCCCGGCATTGATCCAGGCGGCAATCGAGGTGGCGATGGCAATCCCGATAAAGCCCATCCAAAAATTCAGCACCAGCGCCAGCGCGATATTCGAGACCACGCTGATGGCGGCGAATTTCAACGGCGTTACGGTGTCCTCGCGGGCAAAAAACGCCGGGGTAAATATCTTGATCAGCATATAGGCCGGCAGGCCGGCGGCAAAAGCCGCCACCGTCAGCGCCGTCGCTTGCGCGTCGGCGGCAGTAAACGCGCCGCGTTCAAACAGCACACTGACAATCGGCACGGGAATCACCAGCAGCGCAATCGCCGCTGGCAGGGTGAGCAACAGGGCGAATTCCAGCGCGCGGTTCTGGCTGGCAATCACACCCTGATGATCGCCCAACCGCAGGCGGCGCGACAGATCTGGCAACAGCACAATGCCAATCGCCGCCGCCACTACGCCAAGCGGCAATTGATACAGCCGGTCGGCATAATAGAAATACGACACCGCGCCTTCCTGCATCGACGCCAGCACATTGCCCACCAGCAAATTGATCTGGGCAATGCCGCCCGCAACCGCACCCGGCAGCGCCAGTTTTAACAGCCGCTTGACATCGGGCGTCAAGCGCGGGCGCGGCAGATGCAGCCGGAAGCCCGAGCGATGCGACGCATAGGCAATCGCCAGAAACTGCGCCACGCCGGCAAATGCGATCGACCAGCTCAGAGTCTCGCCGGGATAGCCGGTATAGGGAATGATAAACGCCAGCGTAATGACGGAAATCAGATTCAGCAATACCGGCACATAGGCGGCGGCGGCGAATTTCAGCAGCGAATTCAGCACGCCTGCATACAGCGCCATCAGCGAAATAAACAGCAGATAGGGAAACATGATGCGCCCGAACAGCACTGCGTCCGTAAATTTCGCCGGATGTTCGGAAAAACCCGGCGCCATCACATACATGACCTGCGGCATGAAAATTTCCGCCGCCACCGTCAGCGCCAGCAATATCACCAGCAATGCGGACAGCGATTGCTCGGCGAATTTTTGCGCGGATGCCTCGCCCTCAACCGCTACCCGGCCGCCAAATAGCGGCACAAAGGCGGCGTTAAACGCGCCTTCGGCAAACAGCCGCCGGAACAGATTGGGCAGCTTGAACGCCACCACAAACGCATCGGCGACAGGCCCGGCGCCCATCACAGCGGCAATCAGAATGTCGCGAACAAAACCAAGCAGGCGGCTCGCCATTGTGCCGACGCCAACGGTAACCGCAGATCGCAAAAATGACATCCACTATAAATCCTCTTAGCACAAACCCGGTTGTTTAGCTTTTTACAGCTTCGCTGTCGAGCGCGCTCATTAATGCGGCGCGTAGCCGTTTAATTTTTTCTTCAGAAGTAATTTTAAGCCCAAATGCATCACGCACATAGAATGTATCGATCGCTTCCTCGCCATAGGTAGTGACATGCGCGGAATTGATCGATGCGCCGTTTTCAAACAGCACCCAGGTCAAGTCGTGCAGCAGACCGGGGCGGTCGCGCGCGGTGACCTCAATCATGGTCGTGGTATTCGAGGCGTCATTATCGAACTGCACCTGGGTAGGCACGATGAAGGCGGCCTCGCGTTTGGGTGGTTTGCGTTTGCTGCGCAGCACAATATGCGGGCGATGCTTGCCGGTCAGGGTCTCATGCAAAATTTCCGAGAGGCGTTTGAGCTTCTTTTCTTCTGCAAGCGGCCCGCCCTCAAGATCCTGCACCAGGAACATGTCAAGCGCCATGCCCTCGGATGTCGTGAAGATTTTTGCGTCTACGATATTTGCTCCAATCGAGGCAAACGCGCCAGCAACCCGTGCGAACAGGCCGGCATGGTCGGGCGCGAACAGCGTAACCCCGGTAATGCCGCGCGCCGCATCGACCTCGCTTATCAGTGTGAAGGGGCGCCCTTCACCCCAGGCAGCCGTGCGGATCATGCGCGCATGTTTTTCATGCAGGGCGGCGTCGCCAGCCAGCCAATAGGGGGGATAATGCATCGCCAGAATACGCTGTTGTTCCTGCGGCGTGAAATCCGTCAGCCGCTCCAGCAATTGCGCCTTCGCCATGGTGATGCGCTCACCGCGCCCGGCGGTGCTGTGACCGCCGGAAAGCACGGCTTCCGTATCAAGATAAAGCTGGCGCATCAATTGCCCCTTCCATCCGTTCCATACGCCCGGGCCGACGGCGCGAATATCAACCTCGGTCAGCGCCAGCATCAGCCGCAAACGCTCAAGGCTTTTGATCTCGCCAGCGAATTTGGCGATGGTTTTGGGGTCGGCGATATCACGCTTTTGCGCGGTGTCGCTCATCAGCAGATGATTTTCCACGAGCCAGGCTACATGTTCGGTTTCGGCTTCTGACAATCCCAGGCGCGGACAAAGACGCCGCGCGACATCAGCGCCCGCATGGGAATGATCTTCAGGCCGGCCTTTGGCAATGTCGTGCAGCAGCACGCTAAGATATACAACTTCGCGCTTTTGTATGCGCTGCATGATTTCAGTTGCGAGCGGATGCTCAGCGGCAAGCTCACCCGACTCAATGCGTGACAGGATGCCTATGGCGCGGATCAGATGTTCATCCACCGTATAATGATGATACATGTTGAACTGCATCATCGCAACGACGCGCCCGAAATCCGGTACGAATCGGCCAAATACACCCGCCTCATTCAAGCGGCGCAGAGTCGTTTCGGGATCTTGCGGTGAACACAGCATCGCCAGAAACAGCTCATTGGCTTTTGCGTCGGCGCGCAGCCTATCGTCAATCAAATCCAGCGAGCGGGTGACGAGACGAAGTGCGATAGGATGAATGTCAAGTGCTCTCATTTGCGCTAGATGGAACAGCTGCAACAGATTGACCGGATCATTGCTAAATACATTCTCGCTGGTGACATTTAGCCGCCCGCCTTGCGCTTTGAAGCTTTCCCGCGCGTTGTCCAGCGTCCCGCGGGGCGCTTTTGGCGTCTTGGCGCGCCGGGTGAAACGCGGCAGAAAACGGCCAATGCCAGGGGGTTTGCGATGTGAATCCTCAAGCACCGCGCAAAAGATGCGGGTCAAATCGCCGACTTCCTTGGCGGTGCGGAAATAATCCTTCATGAACCACTCGACCGCGGATAGCCCGTCGCGGGCGGTATAACCAAGCCGCTCTGCAATGGCTGGCTGCATATCAAAGGAAAGCCGCTCGATAGGGCGGCCGGTTAGCAGATGTAAATGACAGCGCACCAGATTGAGAAACGCCTCCGCCTTTTCAAAGCTTTCATACTCTGATTGCGTCAGCACGCCCTTGGCCACCAGCTCGCGCGCTTCTGAAATGCCATAAATATATTTGCCGATCCAGTACAGGGTATGCAAATCCCGTAACCCGCCTTTGCCCTCTTTGACATTAGGCTCGACCAAATAGCGGGTTTCGCCTTGCCTGAGATGCCGTTGTGTGCGCTCGGCGAGTTTTGCATCAACAAAGACGGCTGAGTTTCCTGCGGCGACATCGGCGGAATAGAGCGTCTTGAGATCGTTAAACAGCAACGCATCGCCGCAGATATAGCGGCTTTCAAGCAACGCCGTGCGGATCGTCACATCGGTCTTTGACAGGCGAATGCAATCACCGACCGAGCGCGTCGCATGCCCGACCTTGATCCCCATGTCCCACAAGACATAGAGGATGTATTCAACCACGCTTTCGCCCCAGGGCGTCTGTTTGTAGGGCAGCAGAAACAGCAGATCGATATCGGATTGCGGCGCCAGGCCGCCCCGCCCATAACCGCCAACAGCGGCAACGCTCAACCGTTCCGAGCTGGTCGGATTGGCGGCGCGGCTCACCCAGCGGGTGGCGTAATCGAATAGCGCCTGAATGATATGATCCTGGGCGGTGGACAGCGCCGCCACCGCTTCAGGACCACCGGCGCCCTTGAGCAGCGCCGCCTCAAGCGAAGCCAGTGTTTGCTGGCGCGAGTCTTTTAGTAAAGCGGCAACCGCGCGGTTACGCGCTGCGTCGCCCATATCCTCGTCCGCGCCAATGCCGCGCAACTGTCCGGCTAGTGTTTCGCGCGCGGCGACGGCGATGGCAGGCGGCGGCTGCAATGCAGCGGCCATGACGATTGGGGGCGCCAGATCGACACTCAAACTTTTCATTACTTCCATTACCGCATCTTAACCAAGCAACGCCTTCAACCGGTATACAAACGCCAGGGCGTCTTTAGGCGATAATTCATCAGCGTCAATTTCGCGCAGCGCCAGTGTTATTGGATCTTGCTGGTGCGGCTGGGCCGGCGTGAACCCGCCAAATAACGGCAAATCATCCAGCAGCCGCGAGGTCTTGCCCTCCGCTTTCGGGGTTTCCAGTTGACCAAGCACGGACTGCGCCCGGGCGATGACAGAGGCCGGAAGTCCCGCCAGCTTCGCCACCTGTATACCATAGGAACCGGCTGCGGCGCCAGCGGCTACCTCATGCAAAAAAACCACCTCGCCCTGCCATTCGCGCACCCGCATGGTGACATTCGCCAGTTTCTCCAGCCGTGTGCTAAGCGCGGTTAATTCATGATAATGGGTGGCGAACAAGGCCCTGCTGCGGTTCACCTCGTACAGATGCTCAAGCGCCGCCCAGGCGATGGAAAGCCCATCAAAGGTGGCGGTGCCGCGCCCGATTTCGTCCAGGATCACCAGCGAGCGCGGCCCTGCCTGATTAAGGATGGAGGCCGTCTCGACCATTTCCACCATGAAAGTGGAGCGTCCGCGCGCCAGATCATCCGATGCGCCGATACGGCTGAACAGCCTGTCCAGAACGCCGATATGCGCCTCGCTGGCGGGAACGAAGGCGCCCATTTGGGCGAGGATTGCGATCAGCGCATTCTGGCGCAAAAATGTGGACTTGCCAGCCATGTTGGGGCCGGTTACCAGCCACACCTGATGCCCGCCATCATTCCGGGAAAGATCGCAATCATTGGCGATAAAGGCGCCTGCATGTTCCTGTTTGAGCGCCGCTTCGACCACCGGGTGGCGGCCACCCTTGATGCGGAACGATAAACTGTCATCGACCAGCGGACGCACATGGTTCGCATCATGCGCGATTTCGGCAAGCGCCGCCGCCACATCTAGTTCAGCGAGGGCTGCGGCCATGCGCAACAACGCCGGGCCGCGGCCCAGGATTTCGCCGGCCAGATCGTCCCAAAGCTGCAACTCAATCGCCAACGCCTTGCCCGCCGCCTGATCAATTTTGCGTTCCAACTCGCCAAGTTCAACTGTGCTGAAGCGCACATTGTTAGGCAGGGTCTGGCGATGAATAAATGTTTCATTCAATGGCGTGCGCATTAACTGGTCGCCATGCGCCGTCGTGGTTTCCAGGAAATACCCCAGCACATTATTGTATTTCACCTTGAGGCGCTCGATGCCAGACGCTCTGCGGTAATCATCCTCCAGGCTGGCGATTACCCGTTTGCTTTCGCTGGCAAGCTGCCGCAATTCATCAAGCGCGCCATGATAGCCCGGCGCGATAAATCCGCCATCGCGGGTGAGCAGCGGCGGTTCGGGCGTCAACGCCTCACCCAAGCGGGCGATTAAAATTTCCTGATGACCAAGCTCAACGATGAGTGTAGCCAGATCATCGGGCAGGCCGCCAAGATCACGCGCTCCGGGAATAAGCTGTTGTTTGAGATTTTCCGCGCGGCTCAGCGCTTCCCGGATAGACAGCAGATCACGCGGGCCGCCGCGCCCAAGCGAAAGCCGCGCCAGGGCGCGCTCCAGATCCGGCGCGCGCCGTAATTCAAAGCGCACGGCGGCGCGCAACTCGCGGTTATCATAAAAATGCTGCACCATGTCCTGCCGGCGGCGGATGGCGCGCACATCGGTGAGCGGGCCGTTCAAGCGCTGGCTGAGCAGCCGCGCGCCACCGCCCGTCAGTGTACGGTCAATCGTGTCCAGCAGGCTGCCTTTCCGCTCGCCGTGCAGGGTGAGGTTGAGTTCCAGATTACGCCGTGTCGCTGCGTCAATCAGCAGCACCGCGCTGGCTTCACGCCGCACGGGAGGGCGCAACAGCGGCAGTTTGCCTTTTTGTGTCAGTTCGATATAGCCCGCCAGCGCGCCGCAGGCGGCAAGTTCCGCCCGTGTATAGGCGCCGAACCCATCAAGTGCTGCAAGCTTAAACAGCGCCAGCAACCGGCGTTCGCCCTGGGCGCTGTCAAAGGCGCTTTGCGGCAGGGGGCTCAGCGCCTTTGCGGTGACCCCCCAGGCCTCGAATAGATCGGGTTCGCCTAGCAAGCGTTCTGGCGCCAGCACCTCGCGCGCGCCAAGCCGCGCCAGTTCGCCGGGCAGCAGATCGAGCGGCATCGAGGCCACATCAAACGCGCCGGTGGAAATATCCACCCAGGCCAGCGCCCAGCTTCGCGCCTCCGGGCTTCCCGCGCTGGCGACGGCGGCAAGATAATTATTGCTGCGCGCATCAAGCAGATGATCCTCGGTCAGGGTGCCGGGCGTCACCAGGCGGATCACCTCGCGCGCCACCACGGATTTCGCTCCGCGCTTGCGCGCCTCGACGGGATCTTCGATCTGTTCACATACGGCAACCCTGAATCCCGCCTGGGTGAGCCGCGCCAGATACCCATCGGACGCATGCACCGGCACGCCACACATGGCGATGTCGGCGCCCAGATGCCGCCCGCGTTTGGTCAGCGCAATATCCAGCGCCGCCGAGGCCTTGACGGCGTCCTCAAAGAACAGCTCGTAAAAATCCCCCATCCGGTAAAACAGCAGATAATCCGGATGCGCCGCCTTGATCGCCAGATATTGCGCCATCATCGGGGTGGCGGGCGCAAAGCCGGGTTGGGCGGCGGCTGGTTCTGCGGACTCGGGTTCGTGCATGGCGGCGGTTTCGGACATGGCGGCGAAATTAGCATAGACGCCCGCCAATGTGCGGCTTTTCGCATCGCCGCTATGCGGAAAATGCGATACCGCGGCCCCGCAAGCTGGTTTTTTTTCCAAATTATACGATTGACGTATAACCTACAAGCCGCTAATACGCCACATGATAATAAGCTTCCGTGACAAGCGGACACGTCAGTTCTACGAGGGACAGCGAACCAAAGCGTTCCAGGGGTTTGACCGGGCGGCGATGTTGCGGCTTGAGCGGTTGATGCCGCCGACCGGCTGGCGGCGCTGAATACGCCTGGCAACCGGCTTGAAGGGCTTAAAGGTAACCGTAAAGGCCAATACAGCATCCGCATCAATGATCAATGGCGCATCTGTTTTGAATGGCCAACCGGATCGCCCGGGCCGCTGAATGTAGAAGTCACGGATTATCACTAGACCATTTCCTGATCGGATTGAATCAATCCGATCAGGATAAAAATGGTCTAACACATTCATTAGAGCCTTTCTTATCCGGTCAGGTTGCTCTCGCCACGGCGAAGCCGTAGGCGTAGCCGGGTCAACCTGACCGGGAAAGGCTCTAGGAGCGCCACATGACACAGATTTTAATCCATCCCGGCGAACATTTGGCCGACGAGCTTAAAGCCCTGGGCATGAGCGCCAATGCGCTGGCCAAGCAGCTTGGCGTGCCCACGAACCGGCTGACGCAGATCATCAAGGGCGTGCGTGGCATCAGCGGCGACACTGCCCTGCGGCTGGGCAGGTGGTTCGGCACCGGCCCCGACATCTGGATGAACCTGCAGAAGAATTATGAACTCAAACTCGCGGCGCAGCAGATCGGCGCGGCGATCAAGGCCATTCCACGCGGGCCAAGGCCCGCCAAGCCCGTGCACTTTCACCCCCTGGCTTAATTAGGGAGCGTGACGCATTTAAATAGAGCCGCCGCTCAGGGTGCCTTTGGTGGATGGCACGCTGGCGGCGCTGCGCGGATCGATCTCGACCGCCACCCGCAACGCCCGCGCCAACGCCTTGTAACAGGATTCCACAATATGGTGGTTGTTCACCCCATACAGGTTTTGAACATGCAGGGTCGCGCCCGCAGCCTGGGCAAACGCCTGGAACCATTCCTTGAACAGCTCGGTGTCCATCTCGCCCAGCTTGGGTTTGGAAAACTCCACCTTCCACACCAGATAGGGCCGGTTCGATAGGTCCAGCGCCACCCGCGAGCAGGTCTCGTCCATCGGAATTTCCGCCGCGCCAAAGCGGCGGATGCCGATCCGCGCGCCCAGCGCCTGGGCCACCGCCTCGCCGATGGCGATGCCGGTATCCTCGGTGGTGTGGTGAAAATCAATATGCAGATCGCCCTTGGCCTTGACGCTCAGATCGATCAGCGAATGCTTCGACAGCTGTTCCAGCATGTGATCGAGAAAGCCGATGCCGGTGGACACGTCGGACACGCCGCTGCCGTCCAGAGTGACGGTAACGCTGATTTCGGTCTCTTTGGTCTTGCGCGACACGGTGGCGCTACGCATCTGGCTCTCCTGCCCGGCTGGCGACTGGCGCCCTTGTAGCAGCCCGGACGCGGCTTGCCAACTCGCGGCTATGGACCAGAGCAACTTGTCATCGGATAGAACGCAGACCCCTGCTTCGTCCCCCGCGCAACGTCCCCCGCGCAACGTCATTGCGAGGAGCGTAGCGACGCGGCAATCCAGGAGCCACAAACTCAGGTTTCACCTGTGACTCCTGGATTGCCGCGCTTCGCTCGCAATGACGGTATAGCGGCTGATTCAGCCTGATCACACACTGCTTTTGCGTGCACAAATGAAAAGCGGCGGCGCTTTCGCACCGCCGCTTTCCGCAACAGTCAGATTATGACCGCTAGGCTTAGGCAGCCTTGCGGCGGCGGAGCATTGCGCCGATACCGGCCAGACCCGCGCCCAGCAAGGTCAGGGTTGCAGGCTCGGGAACTTCGCCGCCAACCACGGTGCCGCCAACGCCCTTGAAACCAAAGACGAAGGTGTTGGGCGCGCCGCCGGGGATCGTACAGCCACCGCTAACATTGCATTTGCCCAGCGAGTAGACGTTTTCCGCGCCAACCGCAGTCAGCGCCGCAATCACCTCGGCCATATCCGCGCCCGCACCGTAGAAGGTGGTGAAGCTCATG
>CAMTWQ010000011.1:0-87321 GCA_947085465.1 uncultured Alphaproteobacteria bacterium | reverse complement strand
GTTAGAGCAGCTTTCCGCATTTAAGTGGGGTCACGAAGTGACTCCACTTAATCGCGGGCTGCTCTAATGTCGGCATTCACAATCCTGAATTGCCGTTCTTACCCCCCCCGCCACCCGGCGCGGGGTAATATCTCGTTTCGGTATTGATACTGCCGCCCGGACTCTGCTGACCTACGTCGCACTCCTTAACACTGAACTCACAATGCGTTCCAGGTGGGTGAGGGAATTGCAGACCTGCACCTGGTGGCAATAGGGCTGGAATTTGCGCATTACGGAATCGGCGTAATTCCAGGTGTTTTTTTCTTCCGGGTTCAGCCACATCACCCATTTGGCGCGCTCATAAATCTTCTTCATGATTTCCGTGCCGGGATCGCCGTAATTGCTGCGCGCGTCGCCGAGGATGATCACCGTGGTGCGGCTATCGATATCGTTCATCGCCAGTTCGGCGAAATCCAGTAATGAGCGGCCATAATCGGTTGATCCCTGTCCCCATTCGGACAGGGTTTTCGACATGGCGGTTTCCACGTCGCTATCCTTGAACAGATCGCTCACTTCGCCCAGCCGGCCGGAAAATGCGAACGAGCGCACCTTGGGCATCACTTCGTTGAGGCTGTAGAGGAACATCAGCATGAAATGCGCCACCTTGGCGACCGAGCCAGACACGTCGCAGATCGCCACTACCTTTGGGCGGTCGATCTTGACCGACTTCCAGCGGATGTCGAACGGCACCCCGTCATAGGCGTGGTTTTTCGCCATGGTTTTGCGGATATCAAGCTGGCCGCGATCATACACCTTGCGGCGGCGTGAATGGATGGCGATCAGGCGCTTGGCCATTTTGCGCACCATCTCCTGCACCCGCTTGTAGTCACGCCGTTCAATATTGGTCAGCCGCGCCTGCGACAGAATTTCTTCGCGCAGGTTCGATCCATCCACATCCGCATGCAGCATAAACTGCTGCTCCACATAATCGCGCACTTGCGAGAGCAGATATTCGCGCCCCTTGCGCAGCCGTTCGGCCAGTTCGGCGGCGTCCGGGTTATCGCGTTTGCGCAGTTGCGTAATGTCGTTGTTCAACGCCTTCAGGCCCATATGCTCCAGAATGCGCCGGCTATATAGGCCCTTTTGCGTAAAGATATGGATGTTGCGCAGCCCCACCGCCTCGCCCGCCTCAGCCATGGCGACAGAGATGCCGGCGCGGTCGCCCGTCAGCACCATTTGCGACAGGGGCGATAGTTTTTCGCGCATTTCGGCTTGCTGAACTGAAGCGGTGATATCGGGCGCGCCTTCGCCACCGCCGCCTTGCGCAGCACAGCCCTTGCCCCCGCCGCCGCCATTGCCCTGGCCTTGCTGGCCTGGGGTTTCGTCCATTTCAGGGACGATGCTTTTATCACCGGCCGCTTCTGCGCGGTCGGCCATTTCCATTTCGTCCAGCTCATCGAATTTGAAAAACCGGTCGAAGGTATAGTCATAAACGGCTTTCTCACCGGCGGTTTTGGGCAACACCAGCGCCAGCGAGTTCTTCAGCATTTCGCGGTCGCGATAGCCAACCAGATCAACGACCTGGTGCGCGTCCACCACCTCGGTGCTGGATACGCGCACATCGGCGTTGCGTAGCGCCTTGATGAAATCGCCGAGGGTCTGGTCCATTAGCGTTTCCTTTTTTAGAGTAGCCCGCGCTTAATCGCGGAAAGCTGCTCTAACACATTAAAATCTAGCAATTTTCTGCATTAAGTTCGGGCCGCATGGCTCGAACTTAATGCAGATTGCTCTAGACCGAACCCAAAGGCCGTTCCGCCGCCTTCAACGCTTCATCGGTCAGGGTGGTGAGTTGCGCGCCTACAGCTTCGATGTCATCCTGAAACTTAAGAATGACATTCAGCGTCGTGCGCACCAGTTCCGGGTCAAGCGAATTTGCATGCAGTAGCACTAGCGTGCGCGCCCAATCGATGGTCTCGCTCACGGCAGGCAGTTTTTTCAAATCCAGCCCGCGCAATTCCTGCACAAACGCCACCAGTTCATTGCGCAGCTTGATCGACACATCGGGTACTCTTGCGGCAATGATCTTGCGCTCCAGCGCCGCATCCGGAAACGGGATATACAGGTGCAGACAACGCCGTTTCAATGCGTCACTCAATTCGCGGGTGTTGTTGCTGGTCAGGAACACCACCGGCTTCACCGTTGATTTCACGGTTCCGATTTCGGGAATGCTGATTTGATACTCTGACAGCAGCTCCAGCAGGAACGCTTCGAATTCCTGATCCGCCTTGTCAAGCTCGTCGATCAGCAGCACGGCGCCGCCTGGCGCGCGCATCGCCTTCATCAATGGGCGCTCTTCCAGAAATTGCTCGGAAAAGAAAACATCGGAAAACTGATGCAGCTTGTCCATGGATTGCGCCAGGCCCTTGGCGTCCTGCAACACTTCACCCAGCGTCTCGCGCAGGATTTGCGTGTACAGCAATTGCTTGCCGTACTTCCATTCGTACAGCGCCTTGGATTCATCGAGGCCTTCATAGCATTGCAGCCGCACCAGCGGCAGGCCAAGGAACTTCGCCGTGGCGATGGCAAGCTCGGTCTTGCCGACGCCCGGAGGGCCTTCAACAAGCAATGGCTTTTCCAGATGCTTCGCCAGATAAATCGAGGTGGCGATTTGCGGATTGGTGATATAGCCCAAAGTTTCAAATCCGGCGCGGATCGAGTCTATCGTATCCATCTGCCCGCCGGCGCCGTTTATGGGTTTTAACAATGTCACGTTAACCTGCTTTCATGATTATAGATTTGCCGAGTTTCTCCTGTTTAGCGCGGTCTACGTTGGACGCCAAGCCTCCAGACATGGTTAAATCGCGGCAAATTCGGGAAAGCTCCATGTTTTCAGGAATTTGAACGTTTTTTAGAAAATCAGAAAAATCTGCCTGAAACTGCCGGGACAGCCGCCTTGCCGCCAAAAGCGGGGCTGTTGGGTCAAATCCGGCCCCCCGGTCAATGCCTTCGGCCAAGTTATTGGTGAGAATTTTCAGCGCCGCCTGCGCGGCCGCCAGGCCCCCCAGCAGCTCTGATTGCTGGTCATTTGGCGTAAGGTTGGCGGCGCAAATGGTGGCGCCGAGCAACGCAAGCTGCGCCGCCCGCCCGCCTTGCCCCATACCCAGGCCCAGCACATCTTCGACCTCACGCAGCGGCTTTGAGATGGTCTCGAACGCCAAGCCTGCTGGACCAAGCAGGTTTTCCAATGGAATGCGGCAATTCTCGATGCGCAGGCCGCCATGTTTTGCAGGCCGCAGATAATCCACCGATCCGGCGGTGGTTTGGGTAAGCCCTGGGGTTTCACGCGGAACCAGATAGGCGCTGAATTCTTTGCGCGCTTCCGTTTCAGCGCTGATCGCCAGCACGATATACAGCCCCGCAATCGGCCCATTGGTCAGCCAGGCCTTCTCGCCATTGAGCACCCAATGATCGCCGTCGCGGCGCGCCGTGGAACTCAGCCGCTTGGGATGCGCGCCCGCATTGGGTTCGGAAATCGCCACCGCCGCCGTCAGATCGCCGGACGCCAGCCGGGGCAGATAGGCCTGCTTTTGCGCCTCACTGCCGCTTTGCCCAAGGATCAGCCGTCCGATCAGCGTATGGCTCAGCCACGCCGACGCCAGCCCAAGATTGCGTCCCGCAAATACGAACGCTTCGCTTGCCGCCACCAGCCCCGCATAGCCCATGCCGCCACCGCCATAGGCGCGCGGCAGCCCCAGCCCCAGCATCCCCGCCTTGCCCATCTCGGCCCAGATGTCGAAGGGAAAGGGTTGCGCCGGATCATACAGTTCCGCGCGCCCGGCAATATGGCTGCGAGCAAGGGCGGTGATTTTGTGGAGCAGCGGTTCGATAGTATCTGCGGGCATAGTGTACCTATCCTTGTGCCGTGAACAGGACGTTCCTGATATAACTCTTAGCCCATAGCACAACTGTGCGGGAGCAGGCGGTGGGTGGCCTGATCACCCCGCGACCACGGCAATCCGCGCAGTGCTCCGTGACCGGGGTTTGTTTTTGATGGTGATTTCCACGTCCTGATCGAGGGCGGTCAGAAAAACCATCAGCCGTTCGACGGAGAAGCCGTCCAGTTTGTAATTGGCCAACGCCGATATTTTGGGCTGATTGACGCCCAGTTTTTCGGCTGCCGTCGCCTGGGTTAGCTTGCGCCGGGCAATCACGCGATTAACGGCTAGGGCAAGGCGCAGTTTTGTCTGGCGTTCATCTGCGTCCGTAAAGCCAAGGTCGGCGAAAACATTCCCGGTTCCCCGGATAATTGTTTCCTCGCCGCTTTTTATTTCAGTGCTTCTGCTTGCCATAGCTGACCTCATGGTCCTGTTGCGCCACTTTTAACCGCCTCTCGACAAGGCTGGTATCGATAGATGCTGTCCTGATCCCTTTTGGCGACTTCTTCTGAAAGGCGTGTAGCACATAAACAACTTCCTTGAAGCGTACCGTATAGACTGCCCGATAGGTGTCTCCATCATGGTTTTCGACAAGTTCAAACACACCCGGCCCCTGGCCCTTCCAGGGTTTAGCCGAGGGATGCTTGCTCCCGAATTGCGCCAGCCCCAGGGCATTGCCCATTTCATCGTTCACCGGTCCGGGAAAGTCGAGAAAGTCCTTTTTGGACGCGCCTATCCAGTTGAGCGGTTTTTCACCTTTGGACAAATTACGCGCCAAGCTTTAATATCCTATTTCTGGGATAAAAATCAATATGCAATTTCAAACGGGTCCTGCTTGCACGATTTCCCACTATCATTGAGCACTTGCACTCCCTTGCCTTGCTGCCCATCGTAACCCGCCGCACACAAAGCAGCTTCATGTTATAATCGCGAGTAAATTCAGACAAGCATCCCCGCAAGGCGGCGAGCGCCAGTAACCATAACGCTTGACGTTAATAACGTGGGATGAATTTATGTTGAATCAGCTACATCCACTTCGTCATTGCGAACGAAGTGACGCAATCCAGAGCCACAAACACAGGCATTGCCGTGGGACTCTGGATCGCCACGCAGCGAAGCTGCTCGCGATGACGAATGGATGGGACATGACATCTATCTAACACATATATTTCGTTGGACCGGCACTGACGCGCAAGATGTCGAAATCGTGGAATATCATTGACAGGGATGCTGACTGACATGAGCAGAAAACTGAAACCCGTTTCACCAGGTGAGATGCTGGCCGAGGAATTTCTAAAGCCACTGGCAATGAGCAATTACCGGCTGGCGAAAGAAATCGGTGTGCCTGCGCAACGCATTGGTCAAATCCTTGCCGGACGGCGCGCCGTTACGGCGGATACGGATTTACGGCTGTGCCGGTTTTTTGGTCTTTCGGATGGCTGGTGGCTGCGCTTGCAGGCGGATTATGACACGCAAATTGCAAAAGCGGCGATGGCGAAAAATTTAGCGAAGATCACGCCATGGATGCAGACGATGAAAGGCGCTGCGCCTGTGCTGTGTAACTGCGCGCCGCGAACCGGGCGTTCCTGATAATTCATAGCCTATATACAACTATGTGAGGGTAGGGGCTGGGTGGCCTGATCACCCCGCCACCACGGCAATCGCCGCCCATCTTCCATTGTTTTACCCCCGACTGTAATCCTCCGGTCTGTCGTAACGAACAGTCCATTACGGGCCTGGGTAATCTTACGTGCCCAGGAATTAATCGCCGGGGAGAAAACGCATGCCGGCCAATGATGTTAACGGGTTTCACCTTGATCTGGAACTAAACTTCCAGCGTCCCGAATTGCTCAGCTTTCACGCTTACTGGAATGCAAAACGTGGTGCACGGCAATTTCCGGGCCGCGCGGATGTGGTTCCTCGCGACTTGCTTGGCATTCTGCCATGGTTGCATATGTACGATGTAGTGGATGGCGACGCTGATTTTCGCATCCGGCTCATTGGATCCGCCTTGACCGATATGCTCGGTAAAAACGAAGATTTACGCAGCAAGCCGGTTTCGGCGCTTCCGCCATCCTGTTTCGAGCGTATCCGGCGCGTACTCGGTACGGTGTTGGAGGTCAGGGCGCCGGTTCGCACATTTTCCAGGCGGGCAGGGATTCCGGGGCAGGATTTTCAAGGTCTTGAAGCCATCACTGCGCCGTTGTCCAGCAATGGCGCCGATATAGACGTGATCGTTGCCGTTTCGATGTTAGAGAGGCGCAAATAACCCTCCACCGTAACCTGCAAGGCGGTGACGGCGAATAGGTTTTGATCAGGCGCATTGGAGGAAATAACGCGCCCATACGAAGCATTCCCTTTGGACAGAGGCTATTCTATATTCCGTCGGCTGTATAAAAACAGCCAGGGGGCAGATGCCGGACAAAGGCAAGCAGGCGCACTATGCGGAAACTGACCGGCAATGGTCGGCCTGGATGGCGCTCGCGCAGGCTGGTGACAGCCGGGCCTATGACGCTCTGCTGCGCGATTGCCTGCCATTCATTGCCCAGGTGGCGCGGGGCCAACGGGTGCCTGCTGACCGGGTTGATGATGTGGTACAGGATGTTCTCATGACCGTGCACCGGGCGCGCCATACCTATGATCCCAGCCGCCCATTCACGGCCTGGCTGCGGGTCATTGCGCAACGCCGCGCTGTTGATGTGCTGCGCCGGTCCGGCCGCCAGAACAGCCGCGAGATTTATGCGCCGCTGGCCTATGAGCTGCACCCGGACCCGGCTGCTGGTCCGGCTGCGGGATGGGAAAAAAGCGGCCTGTCACAGCAGATTGGCAAGGCGGTGTCGGGGCTTTCCCCGGGCCAGCGCGAGGCGGTTGAACAGCTTGCCCTGAAAGACCAATCGCTGGAGCAGGCGGCCATGGTGACGGGAAGGTCAAAGGGCGCGCTTAAGGTAAATCTGCACCGGGCGTTGAGCGCGCTGCGCGGCCAGTTAGATAACAAGGAATAATGGCTGTGACCGACGCCACCTCGCATTCTGGATCACATGCGCATCTGATCGATACGCTGGCCGCTGATCTGAAGCCGGTGAAACCGCTGCGCGCATTTGTTTTGCGGGCAGGTGTTTGGCTTGGTTTGGTTGCGGTCTCGGCTAGTATTCTTGCGCTGTTTGCGGATTTGCCTGTCATGGCGAAGGCGATGACGGCCGCCCCCGACATGTGGCTTGCCATGTTTGGTTCCGCCTTAACAGCCGTGCTTGGGGCGATTGCCGCTTTTCACTTGAGTTTACCAGACCGCAAGCCGTTTTGGGCGCTGCTGCCCCTGCCGGGCCTGCTGTTTTGGCTTGGCGCCAGTGGCCTTGGGTGCTTGCGCACGGTTGTGGAGATGGGGGCATATGAAGAAATATTCGCCGAGATGCGCGACTGTCTTGTGTTCATTGTTGGGATGGCGATCCCACTCTCCGTGGCGCTGATCCTGATGTTGCGCCGGGGGTATTCGTTGCAGCCCAACCTTACCGGGATGGTGGCGGGGATGGCCGTTGCGGGGGCCTCGGTCACGCTGCTGAGTTTTGTGCATCCCCATGATCCGAGCGTGATTGGCATCGCTGTGCATAGTGCCGGGGTGGTGATGGTGGCGGCGGCAAACCGAATTGCCGGTGGAAGAATTTTTAACCCTAGAGCAGCCCATGATTAAGTGGAGTAACGAAGTGACCCCACTTAATCGTGGAAAGCTGCTCTGATCACTCAGGCGGGCCTTTAAGCTCGACCACATTGCCGTCAGGATCGGTTATGTACATCGAGGGGCCTACGCCGCCTGCGCCATAGCGTTGTTCCACGGGAGCAGGCTCGATTGCGTGGGCAGAAAGATGCGCGCGCACCGCCGCTTCATCAAACGGAGTGATGCGCAGCGCGAAATGCTCCATGTTGCGGCCTTCCGGCCCGGGCGCATGCCCCCCCTTTCTGCCAAGCGGCAGCGCAATGTCCACCAGATCAATCAGCGCGCCGCCGGCGCGTAATTGCACCAGGCCATATTGCGCCAGCCTGCGCTCTTCGGCGCAGCCAAGCACATCGCAATAAAACTTAAGCGAGCGCTGCATATCGCGCACGCGCAGCACCACATGATCAATATGCTCAATTGAAAATGGCGCCGGCGCCAAGGTTATGCCCGTTGCAGAAAACTGATGATCGATGGATAGGCTTTTTTGTCCTGCAGCAAAAATAAATGCCCGCCTTCAAAAATTTCCAGTTCGGCGTTGGGTATTTTTTTCTGCATGCTCTGCATGTTATCCAACGGCGCAATGCCGTCATAGCGGCCAGCACACAGCAATGTAGGCGAACGGATTTCACCCAACCGGGAATACGTATCATGATCTATGCGCGCCTCAAGCTGCCGGCGAGCGCCCATGGGGGCCAGATGCCTGTCGGGATCATCTGCGCCAATTTTATCCGCCGCGAGACGCATCTCAATTTGCTGGCGTAAGGCGTCCGGGCGCGCCGCCATCCATGCCGCATCACAGCGCGTGTCCGAAATCGGAAGGATGAATTTGGTGCGCTCCTCGGCCCCCATATCCTGAAGTTTGTGCAGCGGATACGACGCGCCGCCCGCGCCGCCCGATGACGTGCAGGCAAGCACCAGACGCTCAACCCGTTGCGGATGCCGCAACGCGAATTCCTGCGCCACCATGCCGCCAAAGGAAACCCCCATTACATGGGCGCGATCCCAACCCAGCCCAGCCATCAGCGCGGCAGCGTCATCGGCATAGTCGCGCATGTGGTAAGGGCGGTCAGGCTTTTCGGTGCGGCCCAGGCCACGCTGGTCGTAGCCAAGCAAATTAAACGCCTTGCCCAGCGGGCCGTCGTACATGTTCGGCCGGAACCTTAGATCTGCTCCGGTGCCATTGATGAATAACAGCCGTGGCCCGGCGCCTGCGTTCTCATAATAAATTTGGATATCACCAGCTTGTATATAGGGCATTGCGCGCACCTCCTTGCGGTCAGATCATGTAAAAATCCAGCATCGTGTCGGCGATGTCATTCAGCACGATGGATTTGCGTTTTGCGACGCGCCAGCCATCGCCCTGCGGCGTCAGTTCATAGTCGCTCCAGCCGTAATAGAGAATGGTCCTGCTTTCCTGAAACGAATGCACGCTCCAGTTGGCGCGCGCCCGCACCCGTTCGCCTTTCGCCTCAACGCGCAGCAACTGCACCAGGTGGCAGGTGCGGGTGGCCTGATTGGCGGACGCCGAACGCCCGGTGCGGATGCGGAACACCCGGTCTTCCAGGCCGCCGCGATTGGGGTAATAGATCAGCGAAATTTCGCGCTGCGGGTCTGTGACGGGCTGGCCGTCATCATCCCAGGCGGGAACCCAATATTCGGCATCTTCCGTGTACAGAGCAAGCCAGGCGTCCCAGTCTTTGGCGTCCAGCAGCGCCGCCTCCAGCCCCAGAAACCGGCTGACAGACACAAATTGCGCATCCACCTCGTTCATTGCGCGACCGCCAGTTCATGCGCCAGCGCCTTTTGCATTCGCGCCAGCCAGTCTTCGTGAATGGCGATATATAATCCCTCATCGGATATGTCGATGCCGGTCATGCGGGCGTTAAAGCCCATTTCCCGTCCCTCCTGATCCACCCCGTCAACCCAGCGCGTAGCGCCGCGAGACAAGTCGTTCCAGCGCGAGGCGCGACCGTTAAAACCGATCTGGCAATTGTTAAATTCCGTCATATCGTCCGGCGTCGCCATGCCACTGGCGTTCATGAAATCCTCATATTGGCGAATGCGCAAGGCGCGCGCGGCGGCGCTTTCGCCCACCGGCGCGATGCAATAGGTGGTGATTTCGGTTTCGTCCACGGACACCGGGCGGATGATGCGGATTTGAGTACTAGTCTGATCCATCAAGAACACGTTGGGAAACAGCAGCAGATTGCGGAACCGCTCACACATCCACTGGGTGCGCTGCGCCCCATATTTTTTCTGATAGTCCTCATAATATTCGTAATTCGGTCGGTCTTTGAAATTGGGATATTCAAAAAATATCACGGCATGGCCATGATCGAAAGCTATGAACCCGCCTGGGCTCTTGGCAATGCCTGATAGATCGGACACTTTTGTGTCGTTTTTGGATTCGCCCGCCACGCGCCGTGTGACAGTCATCACATAATTGGCGTGCACCGTGGGCACATGATAACCATCAAGGCCGTTTTCGACTTGTAATTTCCAGTTGCCCTTATAGGTATAGCGCGTGGCGCCGCGCAGCAGTTCAAACTTTCCATCGGCGGCCTGATCCACATACATGTCAATGAAGGCGCGCGCGCCCGCCAGATATTCGGTTAACGGCACACTATCGGCATTCAGGCTGGCGAAGATAAAACCGCGATAGTTTTCCAGCCGCGCCACGGGTTTAAGCCCCAGATTTTTGCGATCAAACCCGGGCGGATAGGCGCCGCCTTTTTCATCGGTTACATTCACCAGCGTGCCGTTGCTGTCATAGCTCCAGCCGTGAAAGCCGCAGCTAAAGATTTTCTGGTTGCCGCGCTTTTGCCGGCACACCCTTGCGCCGCGATGCGAACAGACATTCACAAAGCCGCCAATTTCGCCATTGGCCTGGCGGGTCAGCAGCACCGGCTGGCGGCCAATGCTGGTGGTCAGAAAATCATGCGGTTTGGAAAGCTGGCTTTCATGCGCGACATACACCCAATTGCCTTCGAATATATGGCGCATTTCCAGCTCGAACAGCGCTTCATCCAGGAACACTTCGCGGTCCAGCTTAAATTCGCCAGTGGCCGGATTTCTGACCAGCCAACCCGCCATGCGCGCGCCCAGATCATTCAGCATATCGGTGGTTAATGTCATGGCGTTCATGGCTGCGCTCTCCCGTTTATTTGCGCAAGGCTAACAGAGTGCGGCTGCGCATCCAATGCGCATATGTGCAATCATCCATTGACTTTCACAATTAATGTATATACATTAAATGCGGCTTTATTTCAATGAGGAATGGACATGGGCAGGAAGAAGCCGGTTACCAAAAGCGAATGGGTCGATCCCGATGACGCGCCCGAACTGACTCAAGAATGGTTCGATAGCGCCGAGATATGGGAAGGCAACAAGCTCATCCGTCCTGGGCGGCCTATGTCAGATGCGCCCAAAGGCGCGATCAGTCTGCGCCTTGACCCCGATGTGCTGGCGTTTTTCCGCGCCACCGGCCCCGGCTGGCAGACGCGCATCAATGCGGCGCTGCGCAAGGCCGCCAAGCTTTAGCTCACGCGCCGCCCGCGCCAACCGATGACGTGCAGCCAGGCGCCAGCCTGTATTGGGGCATCGACTTATTCCTACGTTAGCGCCTACAAGCATTGTATGACCAATGACGCGTTTTGGCGAACAAAGAGCTTACAAGAGCTTTCCAGCAGCGAGTGGGAAGCGCTATGCGATGGTTGCGGCAAGTGCTGCCTGGTCAAGCTGGAGGACGTGGATACCGGAAAAGTCCATTATACCGATGTGGCGTGCGCGTTGTTCGATGCGGGCCGGTGCCGCTGCACCGACTATCAAAACCGCCAGAAACGGGTTTCGGACTGTGTGACCTTGACGCCGGAAAACATCAACGAAGTCAAGGAATGGATGCCTTCCACCTGTGCATACCGGCTGCGCGCCGATGGCGAGAATCTGCCCGCTTGGCATTATCTGGTGTGCGGGGACAGGAATGCGGTGCATTGGGTGGGCGAATCCGCGATCCTGCGCACGATCCCGGAAACCGATGTGGCGGAAGATGATTTGTTCGATCATCTTGCCGATTGGGTAAGTTAGGGCTGCTTTATTCAGTGAAAGCGCATATATTTGCCGTACACGATCACGCCCACGATCATGCGGGAGGAGCCGCTCTGCATGGGTAAGATATTGAAATTATTTATATTTATTTTGACCAGCGGCGGTCTGGCGTTCGCGTTTTTGCCCGGTGTGAAGGGCGATCAGCTACGCGCCGGGCTGGGCGAGCATATCACCAGCACATTTTCCGGGGATGCGGCGGCTGCTTTGGGTGAGCAAGCTGTTGCCCGCCTGATATTTGAACGCTGGGAAGAACTTGAGACGATCACACGCCAGCAAATCAGCACGGAGTTGGCAACGATAGATAAGCTCAAGGCCGGTCAGATAAAACTCGGCGCGGCTGCCGTCAAAACGCCTGCGAACACGTCACAAGCCATTAGAAAACCAGAAGAAAAATCAACTGGCTTCAAGCCGGAAAAGGCCACTCTGGCGGTCCGGGAAAGAGCGGCGCCCGCCGCTAAACCGCCACCTGCCACCGCCAACCCCAGCGGGGGCGGTGTTCCGCCGCGGCCCACGCAAAACCCAGAAGACGCGTTTAGCGCCATTGTCACCCGGGTGGACCGGGGGCCGCCGCCAGCGCCGGACCCATTTTGGACCGAAGAGCGCAAGCAAGAGGCGATCAAGAACGGCGAGCCAAAATCCGGCGGCCCAAGGGCCTGTTTGTTTCTGTGCGGCAAAAAAAATTAATTATTCGTTAAATTAGTGACAGAATGCATTTGCAACACAGGAACGCTGCCGTAAGTGTCAGTGAATATACGCTTTAGATGAGACAAGTGACAGATTGGGTATATTTGAGCTTACCTGCTGTATTAACCAATATTTATATAATTGAATTATAAACTACCTGGTAAATCCGCCTTATCCTCTGGTTTGGCTTGCACTTTTTTGATAAAGCTGCTTCACGTTAGGAGGAAATGCCGTTAACATTGGCGCATGCGTGGATAGGTGCGCGGACGGGGAAATTGCTAGCGCGCTATTGTCCAACCGCCGGTCGGACAAACTGGCGTAAACCACTGGTCAAGGGAGAAATGTTTTGTTACAGGGGAAAAAAGGTCACTGGGGTTTCGCAATTCTATGCGTGGCTGTCGCCGGTATGATGGGGGCCTGCTCAGGGTTGCCTGAGGTTTCGAGCGCAACTGGACTAGACGCCAGCAAGTCGCCTGACTACATCATAGGGCCACGCGATTCTTTGCAGATATTTGTCTGGCGGAATCCAGAGCTTACCACAGGCGTGACAGTCCGCCCCGATGGGCGCGTCACCGTGCCGTTGATCGAGGATCTGCAGGCGGCAGGAAATACGCCAACTCAATTGGCGCGCATCATCGAAAAGCAGCTGGAGCAGTTTGTCCAAAGCCCGGTTGTCTCGGTGATCATGAATGATTTTGTCGGCCCGTTTGATCAGCAGATACGCGTGGTTGGCGAGGCAGCCAATCCGCAGGCGATTGCCTATAGCGAGCACATGACGGCGCTTGATGTCATGATTGCGGTTGGAGGGCTGACCGAGTTTGCCGCCGGTAACCGCGCGGTCCTCGTGCGCCAGGGCCAGGGCTCCTACCGGGTGCGTCTTGATGATTTGATCCGTGAGGGGGACGTAAGTGCGAATGTGCCAGTAATGCCGGGCGATATTCTAATTGTTCCGCAGAGCTGGTTCTAACAGGCGGGCGGAGGCTAGCGCAAGCCGCTTTGCCTGCGCCGGTTAGCGGCGCTAGGCGAACATCACCGGCTGGCGGCGGCGCAGTAACACCCGTTAACACTGGCAATAGTATCGAAGGTATCCATGGGCGAACTTTATCTGGAACTACTGAATAGCGCCAAAAGCATGTGGCGGAATCGCTGGTTGGCGGTTATCGCCGCATGGGTGTTTTGCGCCCTCGGCTGGATCTTCGTTTTGATGCTGCCGGATAAATATGAATCCCAGGCGCGGATTTACGTCGACACCAGCAGCCTGCTGGCGCCGCTGCTTCAGGGTATTTCTGTTGATAGTGCGCTTGAAGATAAAGTTGTGATTATGCAGCGCACGTTGCTCAGCCGCCCTAATATTGAGCAGGTTATGCGAATGAACGACCTCGATCTATCGGTCGACGGCCCGAAGGAAGTAGAGGAGCTGATCAACAGGCTGACCGATGATATTGTCGTTGCTACAACAGCCCAAAATTTATTCACTATCAGTTATTCGGACCCGCGCCCGAAAATGGCGCAGTCTATCGTGCAGTCGCTGCTAACGATATTTGTTGAAAATAATCTTGGCCGCTCGCGCACGGAGATGGAAACGGCGCGTGGTTTTATTGAAAAACAGATAGCGGATTATGAGCGGCAATTGCAGGCGGCCGAGGCGCGGCGCGCCGCGTTTATGTCTAAGAATAGCCAGTTTTTGTCGAATGAAGGCAGTTTCTCCAAGAAAGTTGCGGAGGGGGTTTTGGAGCGGCGCAAGGCTACGCTTGAATTGCAGGACGCCATCACACGCCGTGATGAAATGTCGCGCCAGCTTGGCACCATCCCGGCACGAGTGGAGTCGGATGACGCATTGCAAATTCTTGCGGGGCAAACGGGCGCGGGCAACTCACTTGGCGGCCGGATCGCGGATGTTGAACGCTCACTCGATTCAATGCTGCTGCATTACACAGACAAGCATCCGGATGTTATCGCGGCGCAACGACTGCTTGCCAATCTTAAGAAACAGAAAGCCGAGGCGGGCCCGGAACAGGGTGGCGGTCTGGCCCGGCCTAATCCATTGTATGAAAACGTGAAAATCATGCTTGTCCAGGCCGAAACCAATATTGCAAGCTTGCAGCGGAAAGTCGCCAATGCCCAAGCTGTTGAAGACGAAAACCGGAAACTGATGACGGAGTCGCCGCGTTTTGAAGCGGAGCTTAGTGATCTTGATCGCGATTATACTGTGCTGAAAACTAATTACGAAGTGCTGCTTAGCCGGCGTGAATCGGCGCGTATCTCTCAGGCGCAAGAAGCGGAAACAAGCACCGTTCAGTATCGCGTCATCGATCCGCCGGTGTTGCCGATTGTGGCAGCCACGCCAAATCGTCCAATTTTATACGTTGTGGTGCTTTTGGTCAGCTTGGCTGGCGGGGCTGGCCTTGCTTTCTTGCGTTCAACATTACATGACAGTTTTGTTTCAAGTTCTCAGCTTGGGGTATTTGGCCTTCCTGTTCTTGGCCGGATATCACAAGTCTATTCGGCGGTGGACGAACTGCGCCAAAGAAAAGAGAATTGGAAGTTTGGCTTTGTAACGGGAAGTCTTGCCGCGTCCTATGTAGTTGTCAGCATGATTGGCCCCTATCTGGTGACATTACTCAACAGGCTGGACAGCCAGGGCCTAAGCTCTCTGTTTGGAGGGAATATCTAATATGGCTGACAATGAAAAGCGGCTTGATTTAGCGCAGCGCGTGGCCGAACGGCTTCGCAAGAGCGGCGGTGCTATTGAATCACCTGGCCTTATTGTAAATCCTCCGCTGCCGTCACAACCGCAACCCCAATCATCAGCCAGTGCGGCGGGCGTTGAAAAGCCGCTAGCGGTGGAGCCTGTCCCCGCTGTCCGGCCCGTAGCCCGCGCAGGCCAGGCGCCGGCCAAGCCAAAGCGGTATGTGGTGCCGCCCGCCGATCCTAACGATCCGCAATTCGTGAATATTGATCAGCGTAAACTGTATAGCGAGGGCTATGTCGTCCCGAATGGTGTGAACAATCAGATTGCCGAGGAATTCCGGGTAATCAAACGCCCCTTGCTGATAAAAGCTTTCCCACGCGAGGGCGCGCGGGAGGGTAACGCGCATGTGATGATGGTGACTAGCGCACGGCCGGGTGAGGGTAAAACTTTCACGGCGATCAATCTTAGCATGAGCATAGCGACCGAGCCTGACCTTAACGTGCTGCTTATCGACACAGATAGCCATAACAGGGATTTGGAGGCGCGGCTTGGCCTCAAGGTTGAGAAAGGGCTGCTCGATGTGCTTGCCGATGAAAGCATGTCGATTTCCGATGTGATATTGCGCACCAATATCCCGAACTTCTCGATTATTCCATGCGGTCAGCGCCATTCCACAGAGACCGAGATGCTGGCAAGCCAGCGGATGGTGGATGTTGTTGAAGATCTTGCGCGCCGGTATACGGATCGCGTTATCGTTTTTGACACGGTGCCGGCATTGGCGAGCAGCGTTGCCAGCGTGCTTGCACTGCATGTGGGGCAGGTGGTCGTGGTGGTCGAGGCAGAAGTGACGCAGCGCCAGGCCGTCGAGGAAACAATCGCATTGGTCAGCGGATGCAAGAATGTGAGCTTGCTCCTGAATAAGTGCCAATATAAGGAAACCGACAGTTTCGGATACTATGGCTACTATAGCAAAGAAGAACAGATCACCCGTCCATGATGGTGTTAAGCATATCTTGATTTTGTTGGCGGTTCCGGTCACAAGAGGATTAGCGGGCGGGTTTTCAAAGCTTGATTTGGGGATGCCTGGAGTGGGGGGCCATGGTTTTGGGCAATGTTCAGTGAAGTATCCAGATGACGCCTATATTTCGTTCTGGCCTCATCCTGGCTGGGGCAGGCTGTTAAATGCCCGCGGCGTAGCTGCCGGCGCTCTGACGCTGCTGGTTTTTTTGCCAAGCGCGCCGGGCAACTCCGCTACCCTCCACCTTCAACCCCGCGTCGAAACCACAGGAACTTATACCGATAATGTGCGCGGCGTGGGCGGCGGCAGCGAAGCAGACTGGATTAACGAAACAAGCGCAGGCGGCAGCATTACCGCTGACGGGAATCGTCTTAATCTAAATTTGGATATTAACGCCTCACAGGAAACGCATCTTGATACAAAGGGGCTGGACGGGCTCCGGCCAACCATGCTTGGCACTGGTGATGTGGAGTTGCTGCAGGATCATCTGTTTGTCGATGGGTTTGTAAGCCTTAGCGAAGTTACAGCTTCGCGCAACGGCCCGGTTTCAGCGGCTAACCGTAATTTGCCATCGAATAAGCGCCGTCTGATGACCTATAGCGTCGATCCGCGTATTGTGCACCAGTTAGGACGTATTGCCAATGTCAGCCTGGGCTACAGCTATAGCGAAACGCTTGTTTCGCAACCAAGCGCAGGCGCGGGTGTGGTTGCGCCGGTTGGCGTAGCGGCCGGGTCAACGGGCGACAGCAAATCAGAAGATATTACGTTTGAGCTGGGCACCGGACCACGCTTCGGACGGCTTGATTCGACGTTTGAAGCTTCCACATCCACGACCCAAAACGCGGGCCGCAGTAATTTCACCGAGGATCGGGCGGAGCTTGTCAATGAATATCAAATCAACCGGCACTTGGCGCTGATCGCGCGTGGCGGGTATGAGGACATTGGCGACCCTAATCCCGGCGTGGATTCGTCGGGGGCTACCTGGGCGGGGGGCGTGCACCTCAAACCTGGGCCGAAGCTTGATGTGCGCATTGAAAAGGGCCGCCGCTATCAGGGGAGCAATTTATCTCTCGATGCGAGTTATCAGATGACGCCCACAATATTGATGTCGGCCACTTTCAGCCAGTCGCTGGAAACCCAGCAGCAGGGACGGCAAGGCCGGCTGCGCGGGCTGGTGGCCGACCCCTTTACGGGTGAATTGGTAGATCCAATAACCAGCATCCCGGAGGATCCAAATAGCAGCGACTTTAGCCTGGACAATTCTAGTTTTCAGCAAGATCTGGCGCGCTTCGGGATTGCGGGCGCGAGGGGCAGGAATAGCTTTAATTTTGGCGCTGATTATACCTCGCGGGATTTTAAGACCGGGAGTGTGAAGGAGAATCAGGTGGGCGTTAACCTGAATTACCGGCGGCAAATGCAGCGTAATCTGTCAGGCAGCATTGTCCTGGGATATACGGACATTCTGCAAAGCCGCATTCCGGCGGGGGGAGACACGACATATGAAAGCTCTGCCCAGTTAAGTTATGTGCTTAGCAAAATGTTCACCACCAGCCTTGAATATGCCCGGCTCCTGCGCATATCAGGCGCTGACACGAGCGATGACCTGTCCGAGGATACCGTGACGATTGGAATTATAGGTAATTTCTAGATTGATGATGCATCGGCACCGCTATCATTTTGGTGCGACCGCGCCGCTCCACACTGATCACGCCCGGCTTGGATAACGCCATGTACGAGGAATTCTATAACCTCTCCGCCCTGCCATTCCAGTTAACGCCCGATCACCGCTTTTTTTTCGGCAGCGATGTGCACAAGCGAGCGATGGGGCATCTGGAATTTGGACTTAGCCAGGGTGAAGGGTTTATTGTTATCACTGGTGAAGTTGGCTCGGGCAAAACAACGCTCATCCGCCATCTTCTCGCTCAGCATGAGAACGCCGACGATTTTATCGCTGCGAACGTCACCAGCTCAAAACTGGAAGGCGACGACATTGTGCGCATGACGGCGCAGGCGTTTGGCATTGATACAACGGAGATGGATAAGGCGACAATTCTGCGCAATATCGAAATGTCTCTGATTCAAACCTATAAGCGGGGCGCGCGATCAGTGCTGATTGCCGATGAAGCGCAAAATCTATCCGTGTCGGCGCTGGAGGAGTTGCGCATGTTCGCCAATTTTCAGCACGGCCACGCCGCAGTGCTGCAAATTATCATGGTCGGCCAGCCAGAATTCCGGGCGACCTTGGGCATGCCACAATTCGATCAGTTGCGCCAGCGTATTCTCGCATCGTATCACCTTGGCCCCATCAATGCGACGGAGACAAGAGAATATGTAACCCACCGCCTGCGCGCCGTCGGCTGGAAAAACGATCCAACAATCACCGACGACGCATTCAATGAAATTTACCATTTCAGCGCGGGTGTGCCGCGCCGCATAAACACCCTTTGTTCGCGCATTTTTCTGTACGGGTTTCTCGAAGAGAGGCACCACATCGATGCGGTGGATGTGCGCCAGGTCGGCCAGGATCTGGAGGCTGAGCGGCTTGATGTTGTTTCTGCTCCCGCCGCCAATGGCGCTTTGGCTGCGCGGGTCGTCCTGCCTGCTGCTGCGGCGGTAATTGCGCCGAAGGCGATGGAGATTTCAAATGAGCTTCTGCAAAAAATTGACCACCGCCTGGAAGCCCTGGAGCGCCGGATGGAGTTGTCTGACAAGCTGATAAAAATGATATCGTTCACGCTTGGCAGAACCGGCGGCCGGGACTGATCATGGCGGAGCGCTCACAGAACGCGCCAACAGGGCGAACTGCAACGATGCCGGCGCCGGTTTTCAGGGCGGCGCATTCCCCACCCACCCGCGTGCATGGCCGCATATGTAATGCGATGTCGATTGATGTGGAGGATTATTTTCAAGTCCAGGCATTTGCTGGTCATGTCCGCCGGCAGGATTGGGATGGCTTTGAGCGGCGCTTTGAGGCCAATACTGGCCTGATACTTGATTTGCTGGCGGCGGCGGATGTGAAGGCGACTTTTTTTACGCTGGGCTGGGCGGCCCAGCGCAGCAAGCAATTGATCCGCCGCATCGTTAATGAAGGACACGAGCTGGCAAGCCATGGCATGGCGCATTTTCGAGCCGACCTGCAATCGCCAGAGGAGTTCCGCCGGGACACCGCTGAATCCAAGGCGATACTCGAAGACGTGGGCGGAGTAAAAGTTTCCGGTTATCGCGCGGCCACCTTCTCCATCGGTTTGCGCAATCTGTGGGCGTTCGATATCCTTGCGGACGAAGGTTATGCATATTCGTCCAGCATTAATCCGGTGCGGCATGATTTGTATGGCTTGCCCGGCGCGCCGCGCCAGCCATTCTATCCGTGTACTGATGACAGGATAATTGAATTTCCCATAACCGGCGTCCGTTACTTAGGCCGCAATTTTCCGTTTGGCGGCGGAGGATTTTTCCGCTTGTTGCCTTATTCCCTGTTTCGCATGGGGCTGCGGGCGGTAAATGAAACGGACAATCTGGCGAGCATCTTTTATCTTCACCCATGGGAGGTCGATCCCGGACAGCCGCGCATTCAAGAGGCGGTGTTCAAGAGCCGGTTCCGGCACTATTTGAATTTAAGCCGCACCCAGCAGCGGTTTCGTAAATTGCTCGCGGATTTTGAATGGGATCGCGTCGATAAGGTGTTCGCCGGGGCCCTGCAGGCAGCGGCAGCGAAAAAGGCATCCGGCGCCACGAATGATTGAAATCAAGGAATTAGACAACGCCAGCGAGCCACGATGGGAAAGCTTCATTGAATCCTGCCCAAACGCTGGCTTTTTTCACAAAGCAGGCTGGCGCCGGGTCATCGAAAAATCTTTCTCTCAGAAAGCATATTTTTTATACGCGCAAGAGAATGGCGAAATCCGCGGTGTTTTGCCACTGGTGAACGTAAAAAGCCTGCTGTTCGGCAATGGGCTGATCTCGACGGCCTTTACCGTGGGCGGCGGGGTGGCGGCATCGAGTGATGCGGCGCGCCATGCGCTTGATGCCCATGCGGTCAGTTTGTGCGGCAAGCTTGGGGCGGATTTTATAGAATATCGCGGAGTGCCGGAGGCGCCGGATGGGTGGCATG
Organism: uncultured Alphaproteobacteria bacterium; assembly: GCA_947085465.1. Classification (GTDB taxonomy): domain Bacteria; phylum Pseudomonadota; class Alphaproteobacteria; order UBA11222; family UBA11222; genus CAMTWQ01. The sequence goes on along the minus strand of CAMTWQ010000011.1, from coordinate 67,089 downwards.
CGCGAAGTGATCTCTATGCGAACTTCTCGCGGGAGATTCTGGCTGGCGAAGACGCCTGCCTTAAGCAAATTCCCCGAAAGCAGCGCGCCGTTGTGCGAAAAGCGCTGGAGGCCGCACCGGGGTATGAGATTGAGCGCGATCCAGGCCATTTCTTTGATTTATTTTCGGCAAGCGTGCACCGGCTTGGCACACCCGTTCAAAGCAAGCGCTATTTTGCTAATTTACTTGAGGAATTTGGCCCGGAGCGCTGCGATATACTGACGGTTAGCGTGTCTGGAAAACCAATGAGCAGTGTACCGAGTTTTTATTTCCGGGACGCTGTAATGCCGTATTATACCGGCGGTTCCTTGGAGGCGCGCCAGTTTGGCGCCAATGATCTCATGTATTGGTATTTGATGCGGCAGGCGATGGCGCGGGGTTACAGCGTATTTGATTTCGGCCGCAGTAAACTCGGCACCGGTCCCTACAGTTTCAAAAAGAACTGGGGGTTTGAACCATCGCCCGTTATTCACGCATATTATTTGCCTGAAGGATCGGAAATGCCCAACACCAACCCCGTCAATCCAAAATATCAGTTGTTGATCAAGGCATGGCGGCGCACGCCGCTTGCGGTTGCGAACCTGATAGGGCCGCACATCATTCGCGGCATTGGTTGAACGGCGGCCTTACCAGCAAACCGCGGCGCGCGTTTCGTCCAAGCCCGGCCGCCGGATGCGCAAGGACTCATCACTTGCCGCTAGATCCATAAGGAATGTTTCCAGGCGTTCATGCGCCCCCTGGCCTTCACGTGTCAGCAATGTGATGATGGTTGCGGGCGCCTCGCGTCGTTGCAGTTTTTGCTTTGACGTGAGCAACTGCACGGTGAATGGATTATCGGTCATGACATTTCCAGTGCAATACCAGCTCCAGAGGATGTATTCAGCAAGGCCAACGCGGATGAGCCGTTCGCGAAGCTGCCTCGGTTTTCCGTTAATCACGCGCGTCGCCGTAAGCCGCCGGACGACATGCGCGTCTACGGGGCCTAATGAATTGTTCGCTGAGGACGCCGCCTCATGGCCGTCCCATTGATCCCAATAATATCCGATCATCAGATCAACTGGCTCGAAATCCATGCGATACCGCCATACTCCAGTCAGGTCCGCCTGCTGGAATCCATTGGGCCATATCTTTTCCTCTTCCATCAACTTCCACTTGCCAATGGTTTGCGGAATATCAATGCCCAGATTGGCCACCGCCTTGCCGGGCGCCAGCGCCGCACGGGTGTATCCGACCGGAATACTGATCACGGCGATCGCGCTGATGCCTGCGGCAATCAGATTGCCAAGCCTTGCTGGCGACTGATCGATGGGCGCGGGTGGCGCGATTACATGCGGTGTATAATTAGAAAAGCGCCTGCCGACCGCCATCATTATGAACAGGATGACAATGAAAAATCCCCAGCCATAGAGAAGATGGTCATCAACAATCGCGAGTTTCTCATCGGTGATTTGCGCCAGAACAAGAATGGCGAATATCCGCACGCCATTGGCAATTATCGCCACCAGAACCCAGATGACAATACACGCCAGCTTGCGCAGCCAGCCAACAAACATGAGTTCCGCATAAACGATGGAGAGAGCAATCGCCGCCAAAATAAAATTCAGGCCGGCGCATCCGGGCGCGATAAAAAATAATCCGACCGGCGTATGAATATAAAATTGCTCGGCGAATATAGGGATGGATGTGAACGATAGTAAAAACAGGGTGATCTTAGTCGCGATATACTGGAGATATGGCAGCATAAAGCTGCCCGAGGGGACCAGTAGAAAGAGATAAAGCAGCGGAAGAATTTGCTCGCGGCAAATTTTGCGGCCTAATATTATCAGGAATAGGCTCAGGATCATTCCGATAAGCGCAAATTGCTGGCCTTCGACAATCGCCGCGCCGCGAGCCACAACCCAGGCAAATGTGAAACCCGCGAGCAAAATAAACCCGGGCCAGAACACCTGAGGGCGCAAACCTTTAACGCGACCGCGCCGTTCCCACGCCAGAAAGCCCGCAATGGGCAAGATTATCCAGCAATGATTGTAGGCGGAACCCCGGGACCAAATATCAATCATACTGGCCACATTGTCGAAGGCGAGGCCCAAGACCGTGGCGATCCCGGCGAATATCAGGGCAAAAGCCATCAACAGATTAGCCGGCAATTTTGGCAGAGGGCTTATTCCCGTCCCTGTGTTCGACACCACCGTAGCCCCCCACTACACAATTGCTAAATGTCCCAACCGCAGAAGAAATACCCAAGAGCCTTTCCCGGTCAGGTTGAACCAAGCTGACCGGACAAGAAAGGCTCTAAGTGAATGTGTTAGACCATTTTTTTCCTGATTGGATTGATTCAATCCGATCAGGAAATGGTCTAAATAGAACAAAGAGCCTAGTTCAACCCATGATTTGCGGCAACAAGTGTATGCGCGCCTTGTATGAATGCACTACCGGCGTTAAAGAATCGTTGTTTTATTGCTTAATATAGTGGCTGCTTTTAGGAGAATTGAAATTACATGGCGAATTTGCTCTTTCTGACGCAGCGGACTCCCTATCCGCCGGTAAAAGGGGAAAAAATCCGCTCCCTGCAAATTTTGCGGCATTTTTCGCGGAATCATGCGATTCATCTGGGCTGCCTGGTCGATGATCCCAGCGACTGGGAACATGTGGACACCGTGCGGGCCTTATGCGCGGATGCGCATTTTGCAGGGCTTAAGCGTAACTTGGCCATGCTCACCTGTCAGACAGGATGGATAACGGGCGAACCATTGAGCTTTAGCTTTTTCCATGACCGGAAATTGGCGGCATGGGTTGACGGCGTTTTGGCAAAGGTAAAGCCTGATATCGTCTTTGTCAGTTCTTCGAATATGGCGCAATATGTCATAGCGCATCCGCTCCGCCCTAAGTGCCGGATCATGGATTTTGTGGATGTTGATTCTGAAAAATGGCGTGAATATGCGAAAAATGGCAGCGGTGTCATGCGGCAGGTGTATTCGCGCGAGGCGCGATTGGTTCTGGCGCTGGATCGGGCGTCGGCCGTTTGGGCTGACGCCAGCACCTTTGTGAGCGAGCCCGAGGCGACGTTATTTCGAAATCTTGCCCCGGAAAGCGCGCATAAAATTCATGCGGTGGCGAATGGCGTGGATTCCATATTTTTTTCGCCCGGGCAAGAACTTGAGCCGGTGTATGATCCAGGCATTCCGGCATTCGTTTTTACCGGCGCGATGGATTATCCGCCCAATGCGGATGCGGTCTGCTGGTTTGCCAAAGAGGTTTTTCCATTGATCCGTACTCGGATTGATAATGCGCAGTTTTATGTTGTTGGCATGAACCCCGCCCCGGAAGTGATGCGCCTGAAACAGATGGCTGGCGTGCATGTTACGGGCCGCGTTCCGGATGTGCGCCCCTATGTGGCCGATGCGCTAGCTGCCGTTGCGCCATTGCGGATCGCACGCGGAATCCAAAACAAGGTGCTGGAGGCGATGGCGATGGCGAAGCCGGTGATCGTGACCAAGCAGGCGCTTGAGGGAATTAGCGCTGCGCGCGCAGGCCGCGATGTTTTGCTTGCAAATGAGCCAGCCGCAATTGCTGAGCTTGCTGGTAAACTGGCCACCGGTGAAATTGACGGCGCGCAGCTGGGCGCCGCTGCGCGAAAATGCGTGGTGGATCACTATAGCTGGCCAGCGCAATTGTTGAAATATGACACGCTTATGGCGAATGGCTAAGCCGGCGCTTTTTCTGGATCGCGACGGCGTGATTAATATCGACGCTGGCTATACCTGTAAAATCGACGATTTCCGGTTTATCGATGGCGTCTTTGATCTTTGCAGCGCCGCACGTGAGCTTGGCTATCTGCTGATTGTCGTCACCAATCAGTCAGGCATCGGACGCGGTTATTATACGGAAGCTGAGTTTCAACATTTAACGGCCTGGATGCGGAAACGCTTTGCCGCCGAGGGCGCCCCGATAGACGCAGTTTACCATTGCCCTTATCACCCGGACGGGCTGGGACAGTACCGCAAGCAGTCTGACTGGCGCAAACCAGCGCCAGGCATGCTGTTACAGGCGGCAAAGGATCTGGATGTGGCGTTGGCCCGCAGCCTGCTGGTAGGTGATAGCGAACATGACATTGCGGCGGCGCGGGCGGCAGGCCTTGCGGCGGCGGTGCGGTTTGGCGATCCGGCATTAGTCAAAAGTGACGCCGACAGGGTGCTTGCCACCCATGCGGAAATCACCATCTGGCTGAAGCAATTTTCTAAAAACGGGTAAGCTTCGTTTACTCGGCGGCAACGCCGCGCACTTTGTGCTTGACCGTTACCGCGGTGTCCTCGTTCTGAATAAAGGCGTCACAGGCGTCGCGGGCAACCGAATCCCGCATCTGGCGCGGCGGCGATTTCATAAAATATGCAGAGGCCGCCTCCAGCGGCCCGGACAGCCCGCGATCCAGACCCAGACGCGCGCAGCGCACCGCATCAATCACAACGCCCGCGCTGTTCGGGGAATCCTGCACCGACAATCGCATTTCCAGCTCAATCGGAGCGCCGCCAAATCCAGCCCCTTCCATGCGAATAAACGCAATCTTGTTGTCGCGCTGCCATGGCACATAGTCGGACGGACCAATATGGATATTGCGTGGGTCCATGCGCACATCAAGTTGCGACTGCACGGATTCGGTCTTGGAGGTTTTTTTAGATTTCAAACGGTCTGCCGCCAGCATATTGAGAAAATCCGTATTGCCGCCGGTATTCAATTGATAGGTCCGGTTAAGGTCATAGCCGCGATCACCAAACAGCCGGGTGAGCATACGGTGCACAATGGTGGCGCCGACCTGGCTTTTGATATCGTCACCGACGATGGGAACGCCAGCGCGGGTGAATTTGTCCGCCCATTCACGATCTGAGGCAATGAACACCGGCACGCAGTTCACCAGCGCCACCTTGGCGTCCAGGCACGCCTGCGCATAGTGGCGCACCGCATTCTCGGAGCCGACCGGCAGGTAGCAGATCAGCACTTGCGCATCACTGCGGCGGAGCTCCTCAGCAACATTCACGGGCGGCAGATCGGCGGCGCGGAATGCCTCGTCGTCCGGGTAATCCGCCATGTGCGGGGCGATGCCATCCAGGATTGGCCCCATCTGCACGATGATTCCACTCGCCGGGATTTCGCGCTGAAACTCCAGTGTGCAATTCGGCCGTGCAAAAATCGCCTCTTCCAGCGGCCTGCCCACTTTGCGCCGGTCAATATCAAAGGCGGTTACAACTTCGATGTCAGAAGGTTTCCAGCCGCCGATATTGGGATGCATCAATCCGCCCGTTTCTCCCGGGCCCTTGCCTGAGTAATAGGCAATCCCCTGCACCAAAGAACTAGCGCAATTACCTACCCCCGCAACCGCAACCCTGATCTTCGCCATGCGAGCTTCACCTTTTTATAGTCACGCGGGATACGCCCCGCCGCGCCGATCATTGCCGCCTATTGGCGAATAAACCCCCTGCCCCGCTGGTTTTTGGAAAGATGACCAAATTGTTACGAGGTTCTTTGATTCCTATGCGATTTTCGCTGTTGCTGTAAAGGCCCAATGGGATGATCCGGCAAAGAATCGGCGGGTTTCTTGGGCTTATCCGGGTTTTGAATAATTTGGGGTGAGCCTTGCCGGTTACTGAAAACAAGAACGGATGCCACGGGCCATATCGGCCAGAAGCGCAAAATACAGCCCGCTGCCTTCGGCAAGCGCGACTCCCAACGGGTCAAGCACGCCGATCCGGGTATTGGCGCCCTCCACGAGCCGCAGGACGATCTTTGGCTCGAACTGCGGCTCGGTAAAAATGCAGGCCACAGGAGTTGCGGCCATCTGTTCTTTGATTTGCTGGATGCGCGCCGCGCCCGGCATCCGTTCCGGATCAATGTTGACGATGGCAATCGGGCGCATGCCAAAGCGTTCCTCAAAGTACTGATAGGCGTCGTGAAACACGATATAGCCCCCTTCACGCGGGGATTTGCTTAACTCTGTGGCGATCTCGTGTTCGAGCGCCTTCAGGCGCACAAGCATGGCTAAACCATTGTTGCGGTAGACTGCGGCATGCCCTGGATCGGTTTCGGTAAGGCGCCGCATGATTGCTTGCACCATGGCTGCGGCGTTGCGCGGATCGAGCCAGATATGCATATCTGATCCTGCATGTGGCGGCGCTGCAACGCCGGGATTTTCGGGATCACGAACTGGCAACAGGGAAATATTTTCGGCCTGCGATAGCGCAACGATTTGCGCATTGGCTGCGAGTGTGCGTAAAGGCTTGACGAGAAACGTTTCCAGCTCCGGCCCAATCCAGAAAATGAGGTCCGCATTTTGCAGCGCCTTTGCTTGCGATGGCCGTAATGTGTATGAATGCTCCGACGCCATTCCTGATGTCAAAAGCTCGGGCGCGCCAGCCCCCTGCATTACACCGGCGACGAGTGAATGCACTGGCTTAATCGTCGCCACTACTTTTAAGGGAGCGGCGCTGGCGCCAAGCGCGCCGCATAAGGCGCCAGCCATTATCACAAGCCTGACAAGCCGCCACCGCATTTGCATGAAATGCACTACCGGCTTAACCGGGCGACACGAAAGCCGAGCGCGTAAGTGCTGCCACTCCCTCTCTGCCAGCCGCGAAAACCCGAGCGGGTTGACCACGAGACATTATGCCAGGAACCGCCCCGGATCACATGCCGTTTGCAATCCGCTTCCGCAAAATTTTTCCCACGCCCACCGCCATTAGCCGGGGCGCCGTCATAGTTGGCTACCCAGCAATCGGCAGTCCATTCCCATACATTGCCAAGCATGTCGTATAGGCCAAAATTATTCGGCAGAAATGAACCTACCGGCGCCGTTGATTGCTGAGCGTCGATGCAACTGAAACTATCCCAATTCAGGTGATGCACTCTTTGCCCGGATGCGTCGTATACGTTGGCGAAAGCGCAGGCGATCTCGCCTTCCCTCCAAAAACGCGGGGTTTGAGTGCCGGCGCGTGCAGCGTATTCCCATTCAGCTTCCGTGGGCAGGTGGTATTCTTCGCCGGTTTTTTTACTTAGCCACCGCACATACTGGAGTGCGTCGTTCCAGCTAACATTGATGACAGGCCTCTGCCCTCGTCCCCAATTTGAGTCGCCAGGGTAATTGGAGCAGCCCCGTTCCATCGCACAGGCGTCCCACTGCTCAAAAGTAATCTCGTAACGTCCGATTGCTAACAGGTAAGGAATCGCAACTTCGTGTTGCGGGGCCTCATCTGGACTGTGCCCCAGTTCATTGGGCAAGGTTCCCATGGTGAAAATCCCGGGCGGCAGCACCACCATGTCAGGACAAAGCGCGCAGTCGCGAAATTGCGCGCCGGGCGCAATACGGAAAAATCCTCGCCCGGGCGGCCCGTTAGCGCTTTGTTGATTGGAAGTCGCGTCTTCTGACGCTGCTCCGGTGCGGGCAGGAGATGGCGATTCTGCAGGCGCCTGAGCATGGGCGGGCCTGACGAGGGCGAGTAACAACAGAACTAATGCAAAAAATCCGAAGTTGAAGCAGCGCGGTTGCCAACGCGCACGGATGAGCTTGGCAGTGCGCTTAGGGCGTTTTTGCGCATGACGCCAGCACATCGAAAGCAGCGCCAGCGGGGTCTTCCGGCGTAAACACATAGGCATTGGTATTCCAAAAGCAATCGTTCGATAGGGCAAAGGAGAGTAGCAAGAATAAAGCGCTGTTTTCAAATGCACGATCGCGCACGGCATCTAACGCCTTACTAACCTAGGAAATCATGTAGTATCATCTGCATTAATATGATACCTATAAGATAATTTCTGTTTGTTTGGAATGGCTTAAGAAGTTTATGGAGAGTGCGGCCACGACAGATGGACTTATTTCCCGGCCGCCTATGGATGCGGCTGGTTTCACAGATTAGGTTGAACTAATCTGCTGCGGGGTGACGAGCCTCAGAAATTACCTTTGTGCCTGCGTGGCGGGCGCTATTCAGTCAAGAAGGCGGAAAAATGGAGCAGATTATCGGCGGCGCAGGGGGCGGCCCGGACGCCAAGGCGCCAGACGCTATGCTGAATGTGATCAGGGAGAGTAGCTCCGCCAGCTTTGTCCAGGATGTGATTGAAGCCTCGATGCAGCGCCCGGTGCTGGTGGATTTCTGGGCGCCATGGTGCGGCCCTTGTAAACAATTGACGCCTATTATCGAAAAGCTGGTCAATGCTGCGGGCGGCGCCGTCGCCCTGGTCAAAATTAATGTGGACGATAATCCCCAGATCGCCCAGCAATTGCGCGTTCAATCCATTCCGGCCGTATTTGTCTTTAAGGACGGGCAGCCGGTGGACGGCTTTGTTGGCAATCAACCAGAAAGCCAAATTCGCGCGCTGATTGAACGGGTGGCCGGCCCCGTTGGCCCATCCCCGACGGAGCGCCTGATGGAGCAGGCTGCGCAGGATTTGCAGAACGCCAAACCCGCCGATGCCGCTCAGGCCTATGGCCAGGTATTGAAACTGGACCAGGGCAACGCCCGCGCCATTGCCGGGCTGGCGCACTGCTACATCTTGATCGGCGAGCTCGACCATGCGCGCCAGGTGCTTGGCATGACGCCGCCGGTTGCCGATGCAGATGCGGCAATCGTTGCCGCGCGCGCGGCGCTTTCGCTGGCTGAGAAATCAGAAAATATTGGCGATCTTGCGCCACTCCAGGCGGCTGTGGACGCGCATCCGGCCGATCATCAGGCCCGCTATGATTTGGCGCTGGCGCTGGCGGTAAGCGGCGACAAGGAAGGCGCCATAACACATCTGCTTGAAAGCATCCGTAAGGATCGTAAATGGAATGACGAGGCGGCGCGCAAACAATTGCTTAGCCTGTTCGAAGTGTTCGGCCAGACAGATCCGGTGACGGCGGACGGGCGACGCAAGCTTTCCGCAATTCTGTTTTCCTGAGGATGACGGTATGAGCCGACATCACTTATATCGCAGTATTGGGGATTTGCCCCATACTGTACCGGTTTTCCCCCTGGAACGCGCACTCGTGTTGCCTGGTTTGCAACTGCCACTGAATATCTTCGAGCCGCGCTATCTGGCGATGGTTGACGATTGCCTGGGCCACGACCGGGTGATTGGCATGATCCAGCCGCATGTGGAACAGCCAGGCGGCCGGGTTCCCTTGAGCGCTGGCGGCCATGACAAACCCGCGCTGTACGCGGTGGGCTGCCTGGCGCGGCTGATTTCATTCCGGGAAGTTGGCGATGGGCGCTACCTGATCGTGCTGGATGGAATTTGCCGGTTTAGAATTACCGAGGAATTATCAACTGCGACGATGTACCGGAAGATTGTGGCCGACTATGACGCATTTGCGGCTGATTTGAATCCCGCCGACACCACTGACATTAACCGCGAGGAATTGCTGCGCCACCTTAAACACTATCTGGAGCAGCAAAGATTGAATGCCGATTGGAAAATGATCGAGAAAGCGGCAACCGAGGCGCTGGTTAACTCACTCACATTGAGTTGTCCGTTTGAAACTTCTGAAAAGCAGGCTCTGCTCGAAGCGCCGGATATAACGGCGCGCGCCAAAATTCTTCTCACGCTGATACAAATGGCGGCGGCGGGGCCGGGTGAGCCGCCTGATACGCAGATACAATAGTGAATGCACTAGAGCAATCTGCATTAAGTTCGAGCCATGAGGCTCGAACTTAATAAAGAAAATTGCTCTAGATTTTAATGTGTTAGAGCAGCTTTCCGCGATTAAGTGGGGTCACGAAGTGACTCCACTTAATCGCGGGCTGCACTAAGGGAAACAGAGATGACCGAAAAGCCATTAGACGCAGGCCACAGGGTTGATCCAAAGCTGCTCGAAATACTTGTATGCCCCCTTACCAAGTCAGTGCTTGAATATAATGCGCAAGCCGGTGAATTGATAAGCCGCGCCGCGCGGCTGGCCTATCCTGTGCGCGATGGCATACCCATTATGCTGCCGGATGAGGCGCGCCAGTTGCGCGATGATGAGCTGTTATGAACGTTGCGCCATGGCCGCTGGAAGTGCGCCTGAAACAAGCGGATAACGTTCTTGAGATCAGTTTCGATGATGGCAACCGGTTCAGTTTTGCGGCCGAATTCCTGCGCGTGAATTCCCCAAGCGCGGAAGTTAAAGGCCATGGCCCAGGCCAGGAAGTAATTGTGCCGGCCAAGCGGGCAGTCCGCATTGTCCGTCTTGATCCCGTCGGCAATTACGCGCTGCGCATTCACTTTGACGATGGCCACGACACGGGGCTTTACTCATGGGCGTATTTTCATGAGATAGGCCTAAAGCAAAATGATCTGTGGACAGAGTATTTGCAAAAACTGGCGGCGAAGGGCTTGAGCCGGGATCCCGTTTTAAGCGGCGGATTGAGATTCAACGAGAAATAATTTTTCCGCCCTAGAGTGGCATGATTTTAGGTTTGCCCATTGATCCCCTCCCTAACCCTCCCCTTTACACTCGCCTGGGCGAAGCTGAAGCTTCGCTTCGGCGTAGCCTGGAGGGGAGGGAACACGAGAGCGCACCTCTCCCTCCCCCTGAAAGGGGGAGGGCTGGGGAGGGGGTCTGTGGCGTGATTCAACCTGATAGCAGGCTGCTCTAGCCGCCAGGCAAACCAGCGCGGCCGCAAGCCAGAAACACGATTGCCACCAGTTCTGCCACAGGCCAAAACTTAAACAGGCGAGCGTTAGCGCGGATGCACAAACAGCCGCCGCCATGGCGGCGTTTATCCGCATGCCGCTTGTATAGCGGGGCGCGGGTCTTGGCGCTATCGCCCGCCAAAGGCCGGTTGTCAGCAGCATGGCCAGCAGCGCGCCAGGCAGCCCCAATTCAAGCCAGATTTGCAACACGCCATTATGTGGATGCAGCGGCAGCAGGGTAACGCCAGAATAATATAATTTGCTGTCATCGGGCCGCAGCACAACGAATGGCGTAGCGCCACCCTCGACATGGCGTGAAGAATCAAAGCCCCAGCCGCTAACGGGCTTTTCGGCAATACGTTCCGCAACGAAATGCCAAATGGCCACACGGTGCTGCCAGGAGCCAGGCAGCGTTCGCGTCGCGATTCCAATAGTCTCTGGCTGCTTGACATAATAGGCGGCAACCGGCGCCGCAAAGATCAGCACGATACTCAGCCCAGCCAACAGATGCGGGCCGCGCCGTGGCGCTGCAAAGCATAGCGCCCAGGCGGCTGCGCCGGTTACAAGCGCTAAGGGCGCCGATGCCACCGGCAACGCCAGAAGCACCAAAAAAGTCACGAGCGCCAATCCCGCGGCAAGCCATGCGCCATGCTTGCGCAACAGCGTCATCGTCAACGCTGGCCATAAAAATACCGACAATATTGCGCCGCCGCGCCCGATCTCATTAAACCCCAGGATTATACGATATGTATCGCGTAATGCCGGATCGGTGATTTGCGTCAGGGGGGCGCTGTTCAAGCCGGTCAGCGCCCGGATGATCGCCGCCGATCCCACGAGTTCCAGCAGATAAAACACCAACGCTACTATTACCACGCCGGGAAATACCCATTGGACATGGTGCAGTATAGTGTGGTCCGCGTGGCGCGCGGAGGCGAACAAGGTAATACCCGCAAGCCACAAAAGAGCCAGCCGGGCAATCTTTTCAGCCGCATCCACAGGGTATGGCGTCCATGCCAAGCTAAGGATCATCCATGCGATAAGCCCGAGCAGGGCGACACCAACGGGCGTTCTGAGCAACCGCGCGATCTCCGCCGGCAACAACGCAAGACCTGGCGCGGCAAGCACTGACAGGGCGAGTAAAACCACCATGCCATTCGCCGCGAACACGATAACCGGCGCCATCACGGCCACGATGATCCAAATCAGTTCTATTCGCGGAATTGTGTAGTGTCTAGACGACGCCATAGGCCAGCATGGCGTCCGCTACTTTTACAAAGCCTGCGATATTGGCGCCCTTGAGATAATTCACATGGCCGCCTTTTTCTTCGCCATATTGGACACAACGGTCATGAATGCCGTGCATCACATCGCGCAGCAGCACCTGTAATTCTTCTTCCTTCCAGGATAGCCGCGCGCTGTTCTGGCTCATTTCCAGGCCAGACACGGAAACCCCGCCCGCATTCGCCGCCTTGGACGGCGCGAACAGAATTTTTGCATGCAGAAAGGCGTCAATGCCATCCTGCACGGTTGGCATATTGGCGCCCTCGGAAACGCCAATGCAGCCATTTTTGAGCAGGGTGGCCGCCTCCTCGCCGCTGATTTCATTTTGTGTGGCGCAAGGGAACGCGAGATCGCACGAAATTCCCCACGGGCGTTTCCCAGCAAAGTATTCGCAGCCGATTTTCTTGGCGGCTTCCTCGATACGCCCGCGCTTGACGTTCTTAATCTCCATCACCTGGGCAAGTTTTTCGGCGGTGATGCCATTCTTGTCATAGATAAAGCCATCGGAATCGGACAATGTCAGCACTGTCGCGCCAAGCTGCAGAAGTTTTTCGGCCGCATATTGCGCCACATTGCCGGAGCCGGAAACCAGACATTTTTTTCCCACATAGCCATCTTTTTTACGCGCCAGCATGTCTTCCATCATATACACCACGCCATAGCCCGTGGCTTCGGTGCGGATCAGGCTGCCGCCATACTCCAGGCCCTTGCCGGTCAGCACGCCGGTAAATATGTTTTCCAGCCGCTTGTACTGGCCGAACATGAAGCCGATCTCGCGCCCCCCGACACCGATATCACCGGCCGGCACATCGACGTCAGCGCCGATATGACGGTGCAATTCGGTCATGAAGGACTGGCAAAAGCGCATGACCTCATTGTCCGACTTGCCCTTGGGGTTAAAGTCCGAGCCACCCTTGCCGCCGCCCATGGGCAGGCCGGTCAGGCTGTTCTTAAAGGTTTGCTCAAAGGCCAGAAACTTCAATACACTCAGCGTCACGCTGGGGTGAAAACGGATGCCGCCCTTATAGGGGCCAATAGCGTTGCAATTCTGCACCCGGTAGCCGCGATTGACCCGTATATTTTGTTGGTCATCCTCCCAGCAGACCCGGAAGATCACCACCCGGTCGGGCTCGGCCAGGCGTTCCAGCACACGCATCTTGATATACTTTTCCTTGTCCTGAATGAAGGGAATGATGCTGGCCGCAACCTCTTGAACGGCTTGATGAAACTCGGTTTCACCCGGGTTGCGCCGCTTTAAGCCGGTCATAAATACTTCGAGATCGTTTGCTGCGACGTTCATGCCCGCCCCCTCATAAAACGGTTGTGAAATATGCTATCGAGCCCCAGATAATCATCCGCGACTGTGGAAAAGGCAATGGACTAAATCCATGCCGTCCAGCAAAATTCGTAAGATTTCCGAAAGCCATTGGGGAGTAGACTTTATCACTCCTATGGGATCAACCTAGAGCCTTTCCCGGTTAGGTTGAAGCAACCTGACCGGATAAGAAAGGCTCTAATTTAATGTGTTAGACCATTTCCTGATCGGATTGGTTCAATCCGATCAGGAAATGGTCTAAAGAGCGCGGAATAAGCACATGAACAAGCCGGCCGGTCAAAGAAAAACGGAGCTGCTCGAAGCGGCTTTGGCGCTAAAAGGAAAAAGCGCTTCTTCAGCAATACAAGCAGATATCGACAGTTTTATTCAGCAATATTTCAAAAACGTGGCGGCAGAAGACCTGGCGGGTTTGACCGCGCAAAATATTTATGGCGCCGCGCTAACGCATTACCGGCTTGCCGCCAACCGCCGTTCCGGAGAGGCCTTGATCCGCGTCTATACACCAAGCATGGAAGCGCATGGCTGGCAGTCAGTGCATACGATTATTGAAATCGTCAATGATGACATGCCGTTTTTGCTCGATTCCGTCAGTGCAGCCATTAGCCGCCTGGGGTTGGGCGTTCATTTGGTGGCGCATCCGGTGCTTCGCGTACAGCGCAGCCCGATCGGGTGCTGGAATGGCCTGGCTGCAGATGACAGTGCGCAGGCAGTGGCGGAATCATTTATTCACATGGCAGTGGATGAGCAGCGTGATCCCGCTCGCCTGCTACATATTCGCGACTGCATAGCAGAGGCGCTGGCCGAGGTTCGCATCTCTGTTACCGATTGGCGCGAGATGCTATCCCGGCTGGATGCGGCCATTGCGGATGTCGGCAAGGCAAAACCGCTCGATGGCGCCATCGATGAGGCAAAAGAATCCGCTGAATTTTTGCAATGGATGCGCGGCAATCATTTCACCCTGCTGGGATGTGCGGAGTATGATTTCCCGGCAAATGGGGACGCCACGGACATCATGGCGGTTGAGGGCAGCGGGCTGGGCCTGCTTCGCGACGTTGACATGAAATTATTCCGTACACGAAGTAATGGACTTGTCTCATTTTCGCCGGAAATTCTGGAATCCCTGCGGCGTCCCGGGCCGCTACTCATCACTAAAACAGATGTGCGGAGCAAGGTGCATCGTGACACTTTCATGGATTATGTGGGCGTCAAACGGTACCGGGAAGATGGTGTAGTAACCGGGGAACGGCGATTCATAGGGCTATTTACCTCGGGTGCCTACAGCCGGGCGCCTGGCGAAATACCATTGCTGCGCAGAAAGACCGCCATTACCCTAGCCAAGGCAGGTTTCGCGCATAATAGTCATGACGGCAAGGCGCTGCAAAATATCCTGGATACCTATCCCCGCGACGAGCTATTTCAAACGCCGCGCGATTTATTGTTTCATAACGCGCTGACGATGTTGCGGCTGCAAGAACGCCCGCGCACCCGGCTTATCGTGCGCCATGACTCGTTTGAGCGTTATGTTTCATGCCTGGTTTTCATTCAACGCGAGCGCTTTACGGCGGAGCTGCAATGCGCAATTGGCGAAGTTCTTTCGGAAAGCTACGGCGGCCCGGTTTCTTCGGTTAAGCCAGAACTGGGCGACGGGCCGCTGGCGCGCCTGCATTTTATTATTAAAACCAATCCCGGCGCCATTCCGGCAACCGATATTGAACAGATTGAACAGCGCATCGATCATGCGGCGCGCACATGGGGCGACGATTTGCGCGCGGCGTTGCTTGCGCACGCCGGCAGCGAACGCGGCTTGAAGTTGTGGAATGAATATGGCGTGGGATTTCCCCCTGATTATGTCGCGCACTTTCAACCGGAATTGGCGATTCATGATATTGACCGGATGAAAGGCCTGGTTGAGCCGGGCGCCATCCATGCCAGTTTTTACCGGAGCATTGAAGATGCAGACGCATCCGTGCGGTTCAAATTATTCCGTGCCGGCGAGGCGGTGCCGCTGAGTGATTGCCTGCCGATGCTGGAGCACATGGGGTTTAGGGTGATTGGCGAGCATCCATATGAAATCACCGCCAATGGAAAACCCGCTATTTGGCTGCATGACTTCAGCATGAATGAGGCGGATGGCAAGGCTGTTGATCTTTCTGGATGCCGTGAAAATCTGGAGGAGCTATTCACCGCATTGTGGCGGGGCGCTGCGGAAAGCGATGGCTTCAACCGTTTGGTGATCGGCGCCGGTCTCGGCTGGCGCGAGGTGGCGGTGCTGCGCGCCTATGCGAAATATCTGCGCCAGGCGGGCATCCCCTATAGCAACAATTATATTGAGCATGCGCTATGCGCCAATACGCCGATTGCCCGTCAATTGAGCAGCTTGTTTCAAGTGCGGTTTGATCCTGATTTTTCAGGAGACCGGCTGCAGGCGCAACAGGCGTTGCGAGAATCAATCAATGCGGCTTTGGACGCGGTGGCGAGCCTTGATGAAGACCGGATATTGCGCCGCTATCTAAATCTGATCGAGTGCTCTTTGCGCACCAATTTCTATCAGACGGACGCAAGCGGCGCGGCCAAAAGCTATATTTCCATCAAGTTGGACAGCCGCATGCTGGATGAATTACCATTGCCGCGCCCGATGGCGGAAATTTTCGTTTACTCAACGCGCTTCGAAGGCGTGCATTTACGGTTTGGGAAAGTAGCCCGCGGCGGCCTTCGCTGGTCGGACCGGCGCGAGGATTTCCGCACCGAGATACTTGGCCTGGTGAAGGCCCAGCAAGTTAAAAACGCCATTATTGTTCCGGTCGGCTCGAAGGGCGGCTTTGTGCCCAAGCGCATGCCCGCAGGCGGCGCGCGCGAAGCGATTCAAGAAGAAGGCGTCGCTTGCTACCGCCTGTTTATTTCAGGCCTGCTTGATATAACCGACAATCTGGCTGGCGCAACCGTATCGCCACCGCCGCGTGTGGTGCGCCATGACGGCGATGATCCCTATCTCGTGGTCGCCGCCGATAAGGGCACCGCGACGTTTTCTGACATCGCCAATGATGTCGCCCGCAGCTATGGATTTTGGCTGGATGATGCGTTCGCCTCCGGGGGATCGGTTGGCTATGACCACAAAAAAATGGCGATTACCGCGCGCGGCGCGTGGGAGGCGGTGAAACGGCACTTCCGCGAACGTGATGTGGACATTCAATCGACGCCGTTCAGCGTGGTTGGTTGCGGCGATATGTCGGGTGATGTGTTTGGCAACGCCATGCTGCTGTCGCGCCAGATCAAATTGGCGGCGGCTTTTGATCACCGGGATATTTTTATCGATCCCGAACCTGATCCTACGGCAAGCTTTTTAGAGCGTGAGCGCCTGTTCGCGCTGCCGCGTTCCTCATGGGCGGATTATGACGCCAAACTGATCAGCAAGGGTGGCGGCGTTTTCAGCCGCTCGCTAAAATCCATACCCCTGAGCCCGGAAATGCAAAGCCTCACCGGCTTGACTCAAGCGAGCGTCACCCCAGCTGAATTTATTCATGCGCTGCTTAAGGCCGATGTGGACTTGTTATGGTTTGGCGGCATTGGCACCTATCTGAAATCGTCGCGCGAGACGCATCTGGATGTGGGCGACAAGGCGAATGACGCCGTGCGCATTGATGGCCGCGATGTGCGCGCAAAGGTGATTGGCGAGGGCGCCAATCTTGGCTGCACTCAGCTTGGCCGCGTGGAATATTCGCAAAAGGGCGGGGCGATAAATACGGATGCGGTGGATAATTCCGCTGGCGTCGATTGCTCCGATCATGAAGTCAATATCAAGATTGCACTCGGCGGCGTGGTGCAGGCGGGTGACATGACGCCAAAGCAGCGCGATGAATTACTGGCGTCGATGACCGATGAGGTTGCGGAACTCGTATTGCGGGATAATTATCAGCAGACCATGGCGATCACGCTTGAATCCGCCCGCGCCCATCACATGCTGGATGCGCATGGCCATTTTATGCGGGAACAGGAACGCATGGGCCGGCTTAACCGCAAGGTCGAGTTTTTGCCCGATGACGCGGGCGTTAGCGAGCGCGCGGCTCAGGGCCTTGGCCTTGCCCGGCCCGAGATAGCTGTGCTGATGGCCTACGCCAAGAACGGCATGGCTGAAGAACTGTTGATGGGCGATGTGCCGGATTCGGAATTTTTGAAGGATGACTTGCTGACATATTTTCCGGAATATTTGCGCACCACGTATGAAGGGGCCATTTTCGGGCATCGTTTGCGGCGGGAAATCGTGGCGACGATGCTGGCTAATTCTATCGTCAACCGGGCCGGCATCACCTTCATCAGCGCGATCTCCGAAGAAACCGGATTCAGCACCGCAGATGTAGTGCGGGCGTTTGTGGTGGCCCGCGCCGCATTCGAGATGCGCGCATTCTGGCAATCACTGGCGGCGCTTGATAATCGCGTCAGCGCCGAAGTGCAGACGCGCATTCAACTTGATGGGCGCGAGCTAATCCGGCGCGCCACCATCTGGTTCCTGCGCAATGTGCCGCAGCCGCTGGATATTTCTGCTACAATCGACGCGTATCGCGACGGCATAGCGCAACTGCGAAGCGAGATACCTGCACATCTGTCGCCGTTCGAGCTTGCAGCGCACGCCACCCGTTTACAGGTATTGCTGAATGATGGCGTGCCGGAAGAGATTGCGGGCGCGGCAGCCGTGCTGGAGCCGCTTTCGGCAGCAACCGATATGGTGCTGGTGGCGCGCAACACTGGTTATAACACCGGCGAGACCGCGCATGTGTTTTTCCGGATTGGCGCAGCGCTGGAGCTTGATTGGCTACGCGCGGCAGCCGAAAAAAGCAAGCCAGAGGGGCATTGGGAACGGCTGGCGATGAACGCGATGCTTGATGATTTCAATGGCCAGCAGCGCGCCTTGACGGCGCAGGCGCTTAGCGCATGGGGGCTGCCTGCGGACAAGGCGGTTGAGCAATGGCGCGAGGCGCACGCGGCCGCGGTGCGCCGCACTGTCAGCCTGATTGAGGAAATGCGTTCGGGCAGCATCAGCGTCGCCAAGCTGGCGTTTGTGAACCGTCAGGTGCGCGATCTGCTGAACAAGTAAATCTATCGCATGGCGCGTGCGCGCGCTAACATGCGGCGATGTCATTACGCCCGGATGAAATGATCGCCTTGCCCGGCGCCGCGCTATTACCCGGGCGGCGGCTTGGGCAATTTTCATGGGCGCTGCTCGACTGGTCGCAGCAGCCATACTTCACCTTGATCACGACGTTTATATTTGCCCCGTATTTTGCCGCAAGCTTTATCGGCGATGCGGTGCGCGGGCAGGAGTTGTGGGGCTATACCCAGGCGAGCGTTGGTTTCATCATTGCGCTGCTTAGCCCGGTGCTCGGCGCCATTGCCGACAGAATGGGGCGGCGCAAGCAATGGATCGCCGTCTTTGGCCTGCCATTTATCATCGCCAATGCTGCGTTATGGCTTGCTGCGCCGGGCGCGTCTCACATGGCGCTGGGCATTATGGCGGCGCTGGTGATTGCAGGCATTGCCGCCGAATTCATAATCGTGTTTAGCAACGCCATGCTGCCCGGGTTGGCTTCGGAGGGTGAACTAGGCCGGCTGAGCGGGTTTGGCTGGGGGCTTGGATATGTAGGCGGCCTGCTAAGTCTGGTTTTGATCATCGGCGTTCCCTCAGTGCAGGGCGCGGCAGGGCAATGGGCCGGGCCGCTCACCGCCCTGTGGTTTCTGGTTTTCTCGCTGCCGCTATTTTTCTTCACGCCGGATATTCCGCGCTCCCGTCTGCGGATTGGCGAAGCGGTGCGCGACGGCCTGGCGCAACTGGGCGAAACCATTAAACATGCGCGAAAGCACGGCAATAGTGTGCGGTTCCTCATCGCCCATATGATTTACGCCGACGGGCTGTCGGCGGTGTTTGCATTCGGTGGAATTTACGCCGCCGGCCTGTTCGGCTGGGACATTCAAACATTAGGGCTGTTTGGCGTTGTTCTAATCATCTTTGCAGCTCTCGGTGCGTTTGCCGGCGGATGGGCCGATGACAAGTTCGGCTCACGCCCCATCGTGCTGGCGTCGATTGCCGGATTATTACTGGCCACTATTGGCGTTGTATCTATCCGCCCGGACGCCATTCTGTTTGGCATAGCTGTTCCCCTGCGGTCGCCAGGAGCAGCGCCCCTCAGCAGCATTGCCGAACAGACATATCTGTTTTTCGGAGTGCTGATTGGTTTCTTTGGCGGTCCCGCACAGGCGGCGAGCCGCACCCTGCTGGCGCGGCTGTCGCCGGAAAAGATGATCGGGGAATTTTACGGGCTATACGCCATGTCCGGCAAGGCGACATCATTTCTGGCGCCGCTGCTGATCAGCCTGTTCACCGCCGCGTTCGCATCACAGCGCGCCGGAATGGCGGTGATATTAGTGTTTCTGAGTGTTGGGTTTTTGCTGCTGCTGCGGGTGCGCGAGGCGGCGGCCTTTGAGGGTGGTTGTGGCGGTGGCCAGCATTCTACGCTTTCTAATTAATGCCGGAAGTGCCGCATCCCAGTGAACACCATGGCAAGGCCAGCATCATCAGCGGCTTTGATCACCTCGGCGTCGCGGATCGAGCCGCCGGGCTGGATCACGGCGGTGGCGCCCGCCTCGGCGGCGGCCAGCAATCCGTCCGCAAACGGAAAGAACGCGTCAGAAGCAACGACACAACCGCGTGTGCGCGGCGCGCTCAACCCTTCGGCCGCCGCCACGTCCTCGGCCTTGCGCGCGGCAATGCGGGCGCTGTCCAGCCGGTTCATTTGTCCCGCGCCAATGCCAACAGTGGCGTAATCTTTCACATACACAATGGCGTTGGATTTTACATGCTTGCAGACTTTGAAGGCGAACAGCAGATCGGCAAGCTCTTGCGCAGTTGGGGCGCGCCGGGTGACGATCTGTAAGTCACTGGCGCTAATGCGGCCATTGTCGCGGCTTTGCAGAAGATACCCGCCAGACACGGATTTCATCAGCCGCCCCGGCGCCAGTGGATCAGGCAGGCCGCCGGTCAGCAGCAGGCGTAGGTTTTTTTTCGCCGCTATGATTTCGCGCGCCGCCTGGTCCGCATCGGGCGCAATGATCACCTCGGTGAATATTTTCACCATTTCTTGCGCGCTTGTTGCGTCAAGCGCGCGGTTCGTGGCGATGACGCCGCCGAAGGCGCTGACCGGATCGCAGGCAAGCGCGCGCAGATATGCCTCGCGCAAATCCGCCCCAAGCGCCACACCGCATGGGTTGGCGTGCTTGATGATCGCCACGGCGGGCGTGTCAAATTCAGCCGCCAGTTCAAACGCCGCGTCGGTGTCATTGAGGTTGTTGTAGGACAGCTCCTTGCCCTGCGCCTGGACTGCGGTGGCGACGCCTGGCCGCGCCTCGCCGCTGACGTAAAACGCAGCACTTTGATGCGGGTTTTCGCCATAGCGCAGAGTTTGCTGGAGGCTTGCGCCCACTGCAATGCGCTTTGGATAGGGATCACCCAACTGTTCCGCGAACCAGGCGCTAATGGCGGCGTCATAGGTTGCGGTGCGGGCAAATGCCTTGGCCGCCAGGGATTTGCGCAAGCCAAGTGTTGTTGCGCCCCGATGCGCGTCCATCTCGGCGAGGATGGCGGCATAATCCTCCGCATCCACGGCAAGCGTCACATAGGCATGATTTTTTGCTGCCGAACGGAGCATCGCCGGGCCGCCAATGTCGATATTCTCGATGCACTGGGCAAAGTCCGCGCCGGATGCGGCCGTTGCCTCGAATGGATACAGATTCACCGCCAGCAGATCGATGGCGCCGATACCATGCGTCTGCATGGAGGCGATATGTTCGCTGTTTTCGCGCAACGCCAGCAGCCCGCCATGCACCTTGGGGTGCAGGGTTTTGACGCGGCCATCCATCATTTCGGGAAATCCGGTGAACTCCGACACATCGGCTACCTGCAATCCGGCGTCGCGCAACGCCTTTGCCGTGCCGCCCGTGGACAGGATTTCGACACCGTGTTTTGCGAGCGCCGCAGCAAATTCAATCAGCCCGGTTTTATCGGAGACGGAAATCAGCGCGCGTTTGATGGGAACTAAATTCATTGGCCAGCAAATAGCATTATTTTACCTTTATGGAAAAGCGCTAATAAGCCGCACAACAAGCCATAACCCCAGCAGCAGCATTGCGGGAATGCCCAGCCATCCTATTGGCGCGGGTGAACGGGCGCGAGCCACCGCCATAAAGACGCCAAAAAGAGTGAGACCAAACGTCAGGGCGAAGGCCAGGGCCTCGGTTGCAGTTAAATCCGGGAACATCGCCGCGAGGGCTGGCAAAAACACGGCCAGCGCGTATCCGCCCCACCCGGTAGCGCCCTGCAAACGCTGATTGGCGCGCAGCCACTGGATAAGCGTGATCAGTGACACCCCGCTGAGCAGTAGCATCATGGAACTGGCAAGTGGCGTGCGGCCAACCACCAAAGCTATCATCTGCCAGCAAATCATGACTCCCGCCAGCGCCGCGATGCCGGGCGGTTGTTGCAGCCGGATGGCGATACGCGCCAGCCCGAACGCCAGTGCGAGCGCCAGCGGCGTGCTAACAAGGAGAATTATCAGGCTGTTCATGCCAAACCCGTTCTGGATGCCGAAGCATTCAGGCGATCATATAGCGCCAGCGACTGGGCGATAAAATTCTCAACCGAATATTCCCGCACCGCGAGTTCGCGCCCCGTTGCCCCCATGCGGGCGCGCAATCCCGCATCGTCAAGCAATAGCGCGATGGCGTCGGCAAGCGCATGGGCGTCGCG
Source organism: uncultured Alphaproteobacteria bacterium (assembly GCA_947085465.1). Lineage (GTDB taxonomy): Bacteria > Pseudomonadota > Alphaproteobacteria > UBA11222 > UBA11222 > CAMTWQ01. The sequence continues at coordinate 45,010 of CAMTWQ010000011.1, read as the reverse complement.
GGGCGGGACAAGGATGGCGGTTTCGCCCGCCCGCACCGCATCGCGGCAACCGGGCACATTAGTGGTTATGACCGGCAGGCCGGTTGCGCCCGCCTCGATCAACACCTTGGAAAAACCCTCACGATAACTTGGCAGACAGATGATGTGCACCCGGCGCAGCGTGTCCGGCATATCGGTGCAATGGCCCCACCATTCCACTTCGCCATAGTCACGCCAACGGCGTAGCTCCGCCTCGGCAATGCCGCCGGGCCGGTCAAAATCCGCATAACCGGCCAGCGCCATGCGAACGCTATACCCGCGCGCCTTTAACAGGCGCGCCGCCTCGACAAATTCGCGCACACCCTTTTCATGTTGCAGCCGCGCCGGCAGCAGCGCCACCAGCGGTTCAGGCGGCGGTGTCGCCGCCGGGTGAAACTGCCGCGTGTCAACGCCAACCCCCGGGATCAACACCGCTTGCTGCTGCGGCAATAAGCCGCGCGCGAGAAACAGGCCGCGATCATCCGTATTCTGAAATATCGCAACGCCATGTGGATTACGCAGTGCGAACCGGTAAGCCAGGGTTGCAAGCCAGCGGACCAGGCTAGCCCTTGCGCCTTGCGCAATGAAGATATGGCCAAGTCCCGAGATCGCAAAAATCACCAATGGAATCCCCAAAAGCCTTGCAATCGCGCCGCCATACAGCACCGGCTTGATGGTGATGCAGTGTAAGATATCCGGCCTTAAGCGCAATAATAGCCGCCATAGGCGCGCCATAAGGCTGAGTTCATGCAGGATGTTCATGCCGGCGCGATGCATCGGCAGGTCGTGCAGCGTTGCGCCCGCCGCGCGGATAATGTCCAGATCACCCTGGTTCTCCACCGCAGCGGCCGCAAATGGCAGCGCCACATGCGCGTCATAGCCGGCAAGAATGGCGGCGCGCGCCAATGGCAGGCGATGGGTGACAAAAAAGCTGGCGTCATTGACAAGAAACAGCAGCCGCCGCGCCGCTGCCTGGTTAGCCATTTTCTTCTCCGGCGGCGGCCTTCAGGAACGCGTCCATATCACCAAACAATAACGGCTCGAACCGGATAATTTTTTCTTCAGGCCAGTCCCACCAGCGGATTTCAAGCATCCTCGCTATGATCTCGGGTGAAAAGCGCATCCGCACAACGCGCGCCGGATTACCGGCCACTACCGCATAGGGCGGCACGTCGCGCGCAACGACCGCGCCCGCGCCAATCGCCGCGCCATCGCCAATGGTGACGCCGCTGAGGATGATCGCGCGGCTGCATATCCACACGTCATTGCCGATGCGCACCGGGCCGCGCGTGATTGGCTCGACTGGAATTGCATCGCGGATAAAATATTCCGAGCGGAACGGATAGCCCGATGGGCTGTCAAGCTGATGATCCGCCTGACCATAAATCAGCACATCCGGGCCGATGGCGCAAAACGCGCCGATGCTGCACGGGGCCTTTGCAGAGGCGCGCACAAATATATTGCGGTTCACGCCATAGGTGTAACGCCCCACGGTGACATGATCGGGCAAGGTGTCCCTGCGCCGGGGAAAGCCGATGGCCTTACGGAATTTTCCAATCGCTGACATTTAACCGGACTCTCCTGACTGAACCGGCGCGCGCTGAAATGGCGCGCGCAAGGTGCGCGTGAGAAGGCGGCGCCATTTCACCGCTTTATCGTTACTGAAGAAAGGAAGATAGGCCAGGCAGACAGCTTTTTCCCATGGCGTCAGGCGGCTTGCAATAATTTCGCGCGCTGCAAAGCGCAGAAACGAATACAGGAACGGCCATAATTGCGCCGCCGTTTGCGGCCGGTACAGGACTGCCGATAGCCCGGTTTCGCGGCTATAGAAACTGGTTTCATTTACGGTGACCACCCTGTCATTTAGAATAAACGGCAGCATGGTTAAGCGGTCATTTGCCCAGACATAGGGAAAATCCCGCTGCGCCCGCGACCATGCCCGCTGGATGGCGGCAGTGCGGTACAGGCCATAAATCGTGCCGCCGCGGGTCAGGGAAATTAATTTTATGACCCGCATAACGCGCGGCATCCCCGCTAGCGGCGTGTATCCGGTTACATCTGCGACACTACCATCAGCGCGCACCCGGACAATCTTCGCCATCGCCATTTCAAGATCAGTATTCGCGCTAAGCGCCGCATGCATGGTTTCAAGAAAATTTAGGTCGCGCCAATCGTCATGAGCGGCCCAGGTGAAAAACGGCGCACGGGCCGTGTCCAGAACATAGCGGAAATTTCCAATCGCGCCGATATTTTCCGGCTGCCTGACGGTGCGAATGCGCGAATCGCGCGCCGCATAGCGGGCGGAAATATCTGGCGTGCCGTCGGTCGAGCAATTATCGGAAATGATAATCTCGAAATCGGTAAAGCTCTGCGAAAGCAGGGACTCTAACGCCTGGGTCAAATGCGCCGCGCCATTATATACCGGCAGGCCAACTGAAATGGCGGGTGGCAATGCGGACATACTCTCTGCCATATTCTGATTCGGGGCTTGTTTTAATGGCTTACCATGCCATTTTAGCGTCTCTGCGTATACCGTCCGGCAGATCAGCCACGGCCTTGAATGCCATTAAAACCCTGGGATTGTAAAGCCATGTCCATAGAAATTTCCCCCACAGCGAATGTCTCACCCCATGCGGATATAGAAGCGAGCGTTCGTGGCGCCCGCATCATTGTTGGGGACGCCTCGGTGATTGACAGCTTCGTTAAAATCAAACCTGCGGGCGGGACGGGGGATGTCATCATCGGCGCGCGCGTGATGCTCAATTCTGGCTGCGTTATCTATACGGGCAATGGCGTTACTATTGGAAATGATACGCTAATCGCCGCGAATTGCGTGTTTGCCTCGGTGAATCATGCGTATGAGAAAAAATCCATGCTGGTGCGCGAACAGCGATTCCAGCCAAGCAAGGGCGGGATTGTTGTAGAGGATGACGTATGGATCGGCGCGGGCTGTGTCTTGCTGGATGGCGCGCGGCTGAGAAAGGGCTGCGTGATTGGCGCCATGTCGCTGGTGCGCGGAGAGGTTCCATCCTACAGCATTAACGCGGGAAATCCCTTGCAGCTTATGGGATGGCGGCAATGAAATTCACCGTGCTTGGCGGCCGGGGTTATATCGGCGCGCGCCTGGTTGCGCATTTGCAGTCGCGCGGGCATGAGGTGAGCGCGCCATTGGAGGAACAGGAATGGCTGTCAGGCCGTAACTTGGGGCATGTCATCTATGCGATAGGTTTGACCGGAGATTTCAGGGCGCGGCTGCATGACACCATCGAGGCGCATGTGAATGTTCTGGCGCGGGTGTTGCAAAAGGCCACGTTCGATTCATTGCTGTATTTATCGAGCACGCGCGTCTATGGCGGCCTGCCAAAGGGAACGCTGGCGCATGAGGATATGCAGCTCAACGTCACGCCGTCCGCTGACGCGATCTTTGATTTGAGCAAGCTTCTGGGGGAATCATTATGCCTTTCGACGAATTTGCCCAGGGTGCGGATCGCGCGGCTTTCGAATGTGTATGGCGCCAATCAGGACCCGCAAACGTTTCTTGGATCAATATTCCGCGATTTGGCGAAGCATGGGAAGGTCACCATTCTTGAGTCGCCGGATTCATCAAAGGATTATATTGCGCTGGATGATGTGGTGAAGCTACTGGAGCTGATTAGCCTGAACGGCATCGCATCAATTTATAATGTGGCGAGCGGAATATCCATCACGCATCGTGGGTTGTCGCGCCGGTTCGAGGATCTGGGGCATGCGGCGGATTTCGCTCCTAATGGGGCAACCCGATCTTTCCCGCGCATCGATAATTCCAGGCTTGCAAATGAATTTCACTTCACGCCACGTTCTCTATTGGATGATTTACCCGTGCTGGTTGAAAGTTATAAGGCGTAGAAGGCCCGCCGCAAATCATTTCATTCAATTTTGCGCCGCCGGATCATCTATCAATCGCATCGTGATGTTCCCGGTCGCAAGCATGGCGCTGATCTCATGCGTATAATTGCTGTTCATCACCAGTGCCGTCTTTACCCCACGCATATGCGCTGCGCCAGGGCTTACGACCTGGTGCGCGGTAATCGGAATATAGCGGTTTTGCTTTTGCGCATTAATGTCGATCAGACAGTCAATAAGCTTGCATTCCGGATCTATGAGCGCCGCCATGGTCACGCCTTTGGCGCCCGCGCCCCATAATGCTACGGCGCCGTCCAAAGCGGCCGTTGCGGCGCAAGCGCGCCATGCCATGATCGTTGCATTCTCGTGCGACATATAAGTTTGTTTTAACATTTCTGTCGTGCCGCGCGCGGGCGATTCATCCTCGATCCTTAAATCGCCATTCGCGGGAACCGCTTCCATCCACAAATATTGGCCATCGAATACATGGCGGATATTTATTACGGCAAAGCCTGCGCGCCGGGCAGCGGCAGTTAGCGAGGCAGCGGTCCAATAATTGCAATGTTCATAGAAAAAATCCTGCACCGCATGATTGCGGAATATCCATTCCACACATGGTGTCTCGATAAATAACCTGGCGCGCCAATTGTCTTGAATCGCGGCGCGAATACCCGCGAGAAACTGCACTGGCTCCGGCACATGCTCAATGACATGCCGGGTGAGTAAAATAACTTCTCCACCCGCAATAAGCGGCGCAGTCTGTTGGCCGAAATATTCACGGAAATAACGCGCGCCGCTCTCAGCCAACACTGGCCCGCGATAGGCCGTGTCAAATCCGAGGCCCTGCGCCCGCACGCCTTGCAATTCATGCAGCAGCAGGTTCAGGAAACCGCCCTGGCCGCATCCGATTTCAACAATGGAAAGTGGCGCGCCGCCCAAAATGCCGCCACGAATGTAACCTGCAAGCTCTTCCATGTGGCGGCGGAATCGCGGCGAGTTTGCCTGATCATTCTCATATTCACCCGTATAGCTGATGATGCCGGGATCATAATCGTTGTTGTGAATAAAACCGCATTCGCGGCAGCTCATAATCGTAAGCCGACCGCTTAACGCCGCGCTTGCCTGCGCTTTGCTGGCAAAGGTGCGGTTCTGCAAAACCGACGATTTAGGCCGGGTAATCAAAGGATCAAGGCTCAACCCTTTACATAACGGGCAGGGACGCACTGCTTTATGCATCACGCCAAACCCATTTGGCGCCGCCAGCGGGCAACGGTGTCACGCAATCCCTGATCAAGCGGTATGGCGGGCGCAAAGCCCACTTCATGCGTCAAGCGCGACGGGTCGCCCACCAGATAGGGCGGATCATCTGGACGGTCTGGCAATGCTCCAAGCCGGAGAAGTTCTGGCCGGCCGATAATTTTGGCTATGCGGCCAGCAAAATCCGCGATGGAAATCGCCTCGCCTGAACAAATATTCACCGGCCCATCCACCGCGCTCAGCAGCAGTTTTGCAAAGGCGGCGCCGGCGTCGCGTGTATCAAGAAAATCCCGCACCTGGTTGCCGGATGTACATTCAGCGGGCAGGCCGCGAAGCAGTGCGCGCGCCACCGTGGGCGCCAGACGTTGTTGCGGCTCATCCTCGCCATATAGCAAAAACAGCCGCCCCCAGGCATGCTTCAAACCTGCCTCTTGAGCATAGGCGGCCAGCACCTGGCGCAATCCATGCTTTGCCCAGCCGTAAAAGGTTGCGGGCCGGCATTCTTTAGATTCATCAATCCGGCTGGTGATCGGGCGGCTGCAATCATATTCAACGCAGGTGCCAGCAGCCACAACACGTTGTCCGCCCGCTTCGGCAAATGCACGCAGCAGGTAGACACTGCTGGCTAGCCAATCAAGATTTTCTGGTGAATTCCAGAAACGTCCGTGTGCAGATATCCATGCGAGGTGTAGCAACCCGTCGGGTTTGATTTCGCGCACTGCCGCCTGCGTTGCCTCACGATCAAGTAAATCAATTCGGCGCATTTCACATTTAAGCGGAACGCGCTCGAAACCGCCACGCGCTATAGCTACGGCATTAACACCATTAGCCAGTAATGTATTAACGGCATGACGGCCGATAATGCCGGTTGCTCCGGTAACCAATACGGTTTTGAGCCTTTCGCTCATGCGGGTCTTTCCCGCAGAGATGCAATTGGCGTCAATCCTTGATGCATTTCAGATAGCCGCATGGCGCAACGGAAATTTGCAACTTCGCATCGATGCTGGCGTCGATCTCAAAGCGGTCATTGGTTCGCAAATATTCGAACAAGGCTGATTTCGGGCTATTACCTGGCCGCCAGGGCCGGTCATGAAACTCCTCCGCCGGAAAATCCTCGATGATGGTGTCAAGTACGATCAGGTAGCCGCCTTTTTTCACCAATGGCGCATAGGCCTGCATTTCCGCCAGCACATGCGCATGCGTATGGTTCGAATCGAGGATCACCAGCACCCGCTGCTTACCTTGCGCTGCTGTATGAACCTGGCGAATGATTGCGGGATCTATAGATGATCCCTGAAGCAAGTTGATGCGCTTGGCCAGGCGATGAGATTCAATGGCGCGGCGGTTGTGTTCGCGAATATCAATGTCGACACCCAAAACGCCACCGCCGCCGAGCATCTCAAGAATTGACGCATGAAAAATCAACGAGCCGCCGCGCGCAATTCCGGTTTCGATAATCAGCTCTGGCCGCACTTGCCAAATGATTTCCTGAATCGCCATTACATCTTGCGGTAACTGGATAATCGGCAGGCCGCCCCAGGAGAAATTGTAGCTGTATTTGGCTTTCCAGGCGCGCAGGTTCCACTCAAGCGACGCGCGTTTTAGCGCCGTGTTGTTGCCCAAACGTTCAATTATGTCCCGGCGCTCCTGCGCAAATTCCGCTTCGGGGGTCATCTGATACTTTATATCCTGCTCATGACTGGTGAAAATCCGGCGCGCTGGCGTCGCACGCGGATATTACAATGGGTTCAATCGGCCAGACTATATTGAATAAGGGATCATTCCACCGGACGGTTCTTGCCAGTTCCGCTTCATAAAACGCTCCCATATGATACAGCAATTCCGCATCATCGGTAAGGCTGATAAAGCCGTGCGCAATGCCGCCATCGATATATAGCGCGCGGCCATTTTCGGCGCTCAGCTCGGCCGCTTCCCATTTGCCGAAGGTGGCGGAGCCATGGCGCACATCCAGCGCCACGTCGTAAATTACTCCTCTGACGCAGCGCACGATTTTGGGTTCCGGCGCGCGCATGTCCTGATAATGCATGCCGCGCAATGTGCCCTTTTTCACATTATGGGATAGGTTTGTCTGCACTGTGTGAAATGTGATGCCAGCCTGCGCAAATTCGCGTTCGCAAAAGCTACGCATGAACCCGCCGCGCTCGTCGCGCATGGTTTCAGTTTCAATGATTGTCACGCCGGGGATCGCGGTAGGAACTGCGCGCATCGGTTCAATCCAGAATGCGCAGCATGGGAATAGGCAGCACGAATTTTCCGCCCCATTCTCTAATGCCCGCCATCGTGCTGCATATCTCATCCGCCAGGTTCCACGGCAGGATCAACACATACTCCGGCCTGGCCGTAAAAATAGCTTCAGGCGCGCGGATTTCCAGCCGGCTTCCCGGTAAATAGCGCCCCTGCTTGTGCGGATTACTATCTGCAACAAATTCAATGAGATCATGCGTGACGCCACTAAAATTTAGCAGCGTGTTGCCTTTTGCGGCCGCCCCATAAGCTGCGACACGTTTGCCCTGGCGTTTCGCCTCATAAAGAAACCCGAGCAGCGCTTCTTTCACCCTGGCGATCCTGGCGCCAAAGCCCTGATAGGTCTCAATGCGATCCATACCGGCGTCTATCTCGCGCTGGCGCAAGCCCAGAAGCGCTTCGCCCGTTTCATGTTCCGCGTCCGTATGACACACATACACCCGCAGGCTGCCGCCATGGGTGCGCAGTTCCTCCACATCAAAGGCGCGCAATTCATGCGCCGCCAGAATGCGTTCAACCGCGCCCAGGGAAAAATAGGAATAATGCTCGTGGTAGATGGTGTCGAACTGCACTTCATGGATGAGACGCATCAGATGCGGAAATTCGATGGTCCATACACCTTGCGGCTTTAGTAATATCCGAAAGCCTTCGACAAAATCGTTAATGTCCGGCACATGCGCCAGCACGTTGTTGGCCACCATCAGATCGGCGGCGAAGCCTTGCGCCTTTAAGCGCGCCGCTGCGCCAGCGCCAAAAAACGCCACCTCGGTTGGCACGCCCAATTCACGCGCCGCCTTCGCCACATTGGCGGCGGGCTCAATCCCTAATACCGGAACGCCAGCGGCCACAAAATGCCGCAGCAAATAGCCGTCATTGCTGGCGACCTCGACGACTTTATGGTTCGCGCGCAGCGCAAACCGCGTGATCATCGCATCGGCATACCGGCGCGCATGTTCGACCCAGCTTGCCGCATAGGAAGAAAAATATGCGTAATCGCTAAAAATATCTTCGGCCGGCACAACATCATCAACCTGCACCAGAAAACACCCGGCGCAAACGCGGGCATGCAGCGGATAGACCGGATCGGGTTTGGCCAGCCAGTCTGGCGCAACAAAAGAATTGGCAAGCGGAGTGGCGCCCAGATCAGCAAAGCTATAGGTAAGCGGCGCGCGGCAAAACCGGCAACGGAGGGCGTTCGCCAGCATCGCCTGGGTCATTCCCAAATCTTCCAGGGTGGGTGGCCTTCTTCCCACAGCTTTTCAAGCTGCTGCTTGTCGCGTTGTGTGTCCATTGGCTGCCAAAAGCCATAGTGCCGGAAAGCCGCCAGTTGCCCATCGCGCGCCAGCTCTTCCATTGGCGCGCGTTCCCAAACTGTACTGTCATCTTTGATGCGCGATAATACTTTGGGATCCAGCACAAAAAACCCGCCGCTGATCATGCTGCCGTCACCTGGCGGTTTTTCGGTGAAGGTGCTCACCCTGCCGCTGCCAACATCCATCAAGCCAAACCGGCCAGGCGGGTGCACGGCGGTCACCGTCGCCTCAAGCCCCATTTCAACGTGAAAAGCGGTGAGCGCCTTGAGGTCCACATCAGCCAGACCATCGCCATAGGTCATGCAAAACGGCGCGCCGGCGTCGAGATAATTCGCTACCCGCTTCAGGCGGCCGCCGGTCATGGTGTTTTCGCCGGTATCGACAATGGTTACCCGCCACGGCTCCGCCTCGCCCTTATGGTAGGTGATGGCGTTGGCCCGCAAATCCACCGTCACGTCGGACGCATGCAACACATAATTGGCGAAATACTCCTTGATCATATAGCCGCGATAACCGGCGCAGATGATGAAGTCATTAAAGCCATGATGGCTGTATAGCTTCATGATATGCCACAGAACCGGTCGGCCGCCAACTTCGATCATCGGCTTCGGGCGGAGGTGCGATTCCTCCGATATGCGGGTGCCTAGCCCCCCGGCGAGAATGACAATTTTCAATTGCGGACGCCCCGTTCCAAGTCTGATTCCAGCCAGAACGAGGATTACCCCGCCAACCGGGGATTGGCAAGATTTCTCAGGCGAAACGGGCTAATCGTCGCTTTGGGGGGCAGTGCGCCCCCCTTGGCGCTTTGGGGGCAGTGCGCCCCCCTTGGCGCTTTGGGGGATAGCGCAGTGCTCAGTTGGTTACTGCGCTGACGGGCTGTAGCACCAGCCGGTTGTTCACGGGTTGCAGCGGGCGGGAATTTTCCCCCGTGGCCTTGGCGAATTTCTGCAACTGTGCGGAGCTGATCGAAATTGGCTCGGTAAGCACGAACCAGTTGACGCCTTCGCTGCACGGCGGCGTGGTGAGCGAACCCATATAGCGATGGTAGGTCCGTTTCGGCGGGAAGAAATCGACCGGGTAGACGGATGCGCCCTCTATCGCTTGCGCCGGCCCAGCCGACATCGGCAGATGCTTCCAGACACTTTCAACCGCCGGGTTCTCGGCGCCTTCCTGCATCATGACGCCCAGCACCGCCAGCGCGCCTTCCGCGCTTTTGTGCACAAAATGCCCTTCTAGCGGCGCGCGTTTACCGTCGATCGCGTGTTCGCTTGGGGTGTGGAAATGCACCTGCAAGAGTTCGTATTTCTTGCCGCCAAGGCTCATACTGCTGCCGGGCGCGAAATTAACCTGAACCGTGTGGCCGTTATGGATGATATTCAACGGCGAGGCTTTGTAATCCAGGGTGAAAGGCGCGCCATCGGCCTGAAAGCCATCCTTAATGTCGATGGGCGATTGCATTTTGCCCGCGCCACATGCCGCAAAATCAGGCGATAAATCGCCCCAGTTTTCTGCGCCCATTGCGCCGGTATATTCCCAGTGCGGCGCGCTATGGCCCCCGGCGGCGTGTTTGTCTTTCGCAAGCGCCGCGCCTGACAGAATTAGGCTAGCACCGATGATCATTACGCCAGATTTCATAGTGTGCTCTCCTTGGATGGTGAATGCGCCACGCCCCACGCGCACGGAAAAGTTAAGCAGCAGCATTATTCAGGACACCTGGTAAATAATTGCTTAATCGCGGCCAGACCAGCCCACGGCCAGTAGCAAGCCATTTACATGCCGGCGCAGCGGCGTAATACACACCCCACTCTGGAAGCGTTCTTACACAGGTATTTTTCAGGGCATGGCGTTTTGTGGTTATGCTCGTGCCAGCTTAAGTCTATACTGAAAAAAAGGACAAAAAACAGCGGGGGCAGGCGATGCGAAATCAGTCGAACCGGCAGATCGTTCTCACGGCGCGCCCAGTTGGAGCGCCCAGGGACTCGGATTTCAAGCTGATCGAGACGGCGATACAAGCGCCAGGCCCCGGCCAAATGCTGACCCGGGTGATTTATCTCTCGCTTGATCCTTACGTGCGCGGCCGGATGAATGATGGGCCTTCTTATGCGGCGCCCGTGCAAATCGGCGGCGTCATCACGGGACGCACGGTCTCGCAGGTGCTGGAATCTAACCTGGCCGGTTACGCCGCCGGTGATTTTGTATTTTGCGACACGGTTGGCTGGCAGGAATTCGGCCTTATCGGCGCCGATGCGTTGGGCCTGCGCAAGCTTGATCCAAAAGCTGCGCCCATCAATGCGGCGCTTGGCGTGCTCGGCATGCCTGGCTTCACCGCATGGTATGGATTGCTGGAGCTTGGCCAGCCGAAAGCCGGCGAGACGGTGGTGGTGTCCGCCGCCACCGGCTCGGTCGGCTCGCTTGCCGGTCAGATTGCCAAACTCAAAGGCTGCCGCGCCGTTGGTATTGCAGGCATCCCGGAAAAATGCGCCTATGCGGTCGAGGCGCTGGGATATGACGCCTGCATCAGCCATCACAGCCCCGCATTATATGCGGAACTGCGCAACGCCTGCCCAAAAGGCGTCGATGTGTATTTCGAGAATGTTGGCGGCAAGGTGTTCGAGGCGGTGTATCCGCAGATGAATAATTATTCCCGTCTGGTGCTGTGCGGGGGAATATCCGGCTACAACGCCATCACGCCGCCGGAGGGGCCGAACAAAACCCATGCAACAATGATGGGCATGATTGGCCGGCGGATGCGCGCCAGCGGCTTTGTCATCGGCGATCATCGTGACCGTTTTGATGAATTTCAGCGTGAAGTCAGCGGCTGGTTACGGGAAGGAAAAATCACCCACCGCGAGGACATTGCCCTTGGTCTGGAGAACGCGGTCAGCGCCTTTCAGGGCCTGCTGACCGGGCGCAATTTCGGCAAACAGTTAGTGCAACTTAGTGACGATCCCACACGATAACACGATGGAGAGGAGCAAACCCATGAATGAAGCCGAACGCGGGCAGATTGAACGCGAATGTGAAAAGCTCAGCATCGCCTACGCCAGGCATCTGGATTTCCGGGAATATGACGCCTTTTGCGATCTGTTTACGGAAGATGGAGAACTGGCGGTGACGGGGCCGCCGTTGCGCGGGCGCGAGGCGTTAATGGGCTTTCTCACCGGGCGTCCTGATAACCGCAGGTCACTGCATATCTTCACCAACATCTGGACCAATGTGCTGGACGCTGATCATGCGGAGGGTGTTACCTATCTCAGCCTGTTCCGCGCCGATCAGGATGGTGAGCGGGCCGCCAAGGTGCCGGGGCCGATGATGGCGGGCTACTACAAGGATAAATTTGTCCGCACCCCAAAGGGCTGGCGGTTTGCGTTGCGTGACGGGAAGATATTGTTCACCTGCCCGCAGTAAGGAGCGGCGCCATGGTCCACGGAAAAATGATAGCCACCAAAATGGAGCAGGTGGTGTTTGGCGTGGCGGCGGCTGAGGCGGTGGCCGGGGAGGCAGAGCGGCTTGGCGCCGCCCGCGTCTTTCTTATGGTCAGCGGCGCGCTAAACCGGCATACGGATGAAATCGCCAAGGTGCGCACGGCGCTGGGCCAGCGCTATGCCGGCGAGTTTGACGCGATGCCGCCGCACACGCCGCGTGAGGCGGTGATTGCGGCGGCAGCTGGGGCGCGCACCGTTAACGCCGATCTTATAGTCACCATCGGCGGCGGCTCGCTTACCGACGGCGGCAAGGTCGTGCAACTTTGCCTGGCCAATGACATAAGCGATGCGCGGGCGCTTGATAATTACCGTGTGGCGGCGCGCAACCTGGCGAATATTCGCGCGCCGGAGGTGCGGCAAATTACCGTGCCGACGACGCTATCGGGGGGCGAATTTAGCGCCTTTGGCGGCTGCACCGACGCCGGGCGCGGCATGAAGGAAGGCTATAGCCATCCGCTATGCGTTCCTATCACCGTTATCCTTGATCCGGCATTGTGCCTGCACACGCCGGAATGGTTGTGGCTCTCAACCGGCATTCGCGCCGTCGATCACACGGTTGAAACATTGTCGTCACTGCAATCCAATCCGTATGCGGATGGCATTGCGAAAAGCGCGCTGGCGCTGCTGGCGGAGGGGCTGCGCGGGGTGAAGAAAAATCCAGCCGACCTTGAGGCGCGGCTCAACTGCCTGATCGGCGTGTGGCAGGCCATGACCTCGATTGCGGCGGGTATTCCGATGGGGGCGAGCCATGCCATCGGCCATGTGCTCGGTGGCGCCTGTAATGTGCCGCATGGCTATACGTCATGTGTGATGCTGCCCAAGGTGCTGCGCTGGAACGAGGGCGTGAATGACGCGCGCCAGGCGCTGGTGGCGGCGACGCTGGGACTGCCGGGCGAAAACCCGGCCGATTGCGTGCGTGCGCTGATCCGTGATTTGGGGCTGCCTTGCAGCCTGGCCGAGGTTGAGGTGGGACAGAACCGCTACATGGAAGTGGCGGAAAAAAGCATGCAGGACTTCTGGATCAAAACCAACCCGCGCCCAGTGCGCGGGGCGGCAGATGTTATGGAAATTTTATCTTTGGATACGTAAGACTCGCCGCTGCGCCAGCTATTAGATACGTTGGCGGCGTTGGAGGTAGGGTAATGTGCAGGTTTCTGGTCTACAAGGGCCGCGAAATGTTCATGTCGGACTTGCTCACCAAGTCCGCGCAATCGCTGATTCAGCAAAGCTTTAAGGCTCGCGAACACCATGAGCCTTTGAACGGAGACGGCTTCGGCGTGGGCTGGTATGCGCCCGAAGTCGATCCAACGCCCTGCGTGTTTACCAGCGTGCAGCCGGCCTGGAGCAACCGCAATCTGCACCGGCTGGCGGATAAAATCCGCTCCACCTGTTTTTTCGCCCATGTGCGGGCGGCGACGCCTGGGCTGGCGGTCAGCGAGGCGAATTGCCATCCATTTCAGTATGACCGTTTTTTGTGGATGCATAACGGCTCGGTTAATGGGTTCGCCAAGATCAAGCGCCGGTTGCGCGCCTCTCTTGATGATCATGTGTATGACATTATCGACGGCACGACGGATTCCGAGCATGCCTTTGCGGTGTTTTTGAACCGGCTTTTGCCGCGCCTTGATGACTATACGATTGATGATCTGACAGATGCGATGACGTTCACCATTCAGCAGATCGAAACCTGGCTGCGCGAGGCAGGGGTTAGTGATTCCTCGCGGTTCAATTTTGCGATCACGGACGGGCAGACGGTGGTCGCCTCGAAATATGTGGCGGTCGCTGATTCCGATCCGCTGACGCTCTATGTCAGCTCCGGCGACCGGTTTGAGCTATTCGACGGGCAATACCGCATGCGGCCAACCGTCCGCCGCGCCCAGGCGGTGATCATCGCCTCTGAACCACTCACCGACATGCGCAGCGATTGGACGCCGGTGCCGAAAAACAATCTGGTGGTGATCACGCCGGAACTGCATGTGCGCTATGTGCCGGTGGGGTAGCAGAGGACAGAGGACAGAGGACAGAAGAAAAATCTCCTCAATCTGTCTTCTGTCTTCTGTCTTCTGTCTTCTGTCTTCTGTCTTCTGTCTTCTGTCTTCTGTCTTCTGTCTTCTATCTTCTGTCTTCTGTCTTCCGCCCTCTGCCCTCTGTCTTCTGCTTAACTCAGCTTCGACAGCGGATGGGTTTTTTCCAGCATCCGCTCGACGATCGGGCCCATTTCCTTGGGATCGAGCCGGTGGTCGAATTTTTCCCGCACGGCGCGTTCCCAACCGTTATAAGTGCCAAAGCCGCCACCCATGGTTTCAAGCACGCGGCCGGTCACGTCCTTTGATTCCTTGCTGCCCAGCCACACCACCATCGGCGATACGTTGCCCGGATTCTGACGGTCAAACTGGCCTTCTTTCAGCTCGCGCTTGGGCATCAGATTTTCCGTCATGCGGGTGAACGCGCCCGGCGAAATCGCGTTACAGGTGACATTGAGGCGCGCCAGTTCGCGCGAGGCGACAATCGTCATCGCAGCTATGCCGGCCTTGGCGGCGGCGTAATTCAACTGCCCAGGATTGCCGAACAGGCCGGAGACCGAGGTTGTATTGATAATGCGCCCGTCATTGGTATTGCCATTTTTGGCATTCTGGCGCCAGTAATCAGAAGCATGACGCATCGGGCAGAAGGTGCCGGTCAAATGCACCTTGATCACGGCGTTCCACTCATCCATCGACATGTTGACCATCATCTTGTCGCGCAAAATGCCCGCGTTGTTGACCAGCACGTCAAGCCCGCCATAGGTGTCAATGGCCTGCTTGATCATCCGCTCGGCGCCGTCCCAATCAGAAATGTCATCGCCATTGGCGACGGCCTTGCCGCCCGCATCGGTGATTTCCTTGGCCACCTGCTGGGCGGCGCTAAGGGTTGCTCCCTCGCCGGCCACGCTGCCGCCCAGGTCGTTGACCACCACCTTGGCGCCCTCCTTGGCGAATAACAGGCAATGTTCGCGCCCCAGTCCACGCCCGCCGCCAGTGACGACCACGATCCGGCCTTCGCATAATCCCGCCATTTTAGTATTCTCCCTGCTGAGTTGAGTTATTTTTCACGCGCGCAAGATTGCCGCTGATTGCTCTAGACCATTTCCTGATCGGATTGAATCAATCCGATCAGGATAAAAATGGTCTAATACATTCACTTAGAGCCTTTCTTGTCCGGTCAGGTTGGGCCAACCTGACCGGGAAAGGCTCTAGCGTCAAGATGCTTGTTCCGATCATAATCATTTTGCCAAGCCTCCAGGTAGTGTAAAACCGGGCGGGACATCAATAAAACGCCAAAACAACAGGGAACCTGCCATGAATTTCGATTTCTCCCCGGAACAGCAAGCGATCCGCGACAACGTCTTGAAGCTATGCTCCAAATATGACGACGCCTATTGGCTGGAACGCGATCATGACGGCCGGTTTCCCGAAGAATTCGCCGCCGCTATGGCGGCTGGCGGCTGGCTTGGCGTCGCCATGCCCACCGAATATGGCGGCTCCGGCCTGGGCGTTACCGAGGCGGCGATCATGATGCAGGCGGTGGCGGAATCCGGCGCCGGGCAGAGCGGGGCGTCGGCCATTCATATGAACATTTTTGGCCCAAACCCGATTGTGGTTTTCGGCTCCGAGGAGCAAAAACGCCGCATTCTGCCACCGCTGATCGCGGGCAAGGACAGAAGCTGTTTTGGCGTTACCGAGCCTAATTCCGGCCTCAATACATCGGCGTTGCAGACACGCGCCGAATGGAACGGCAATCAATACATTGTCAATGGCCGCAAAATCTGGACCTCAACCGCCCAGACCGCGAACAAGATATTGATGATTGTGCGCACCGGCGATCCAAAACCAGGTCAAAAGGCCGCCGATGGCTTAAGCCTGTTTTATACGGATCTGGACCGCGATTATGTCGAGGTGACCGAGATCGAAAAAATGGGCCGCAAATGCGTCGATTCAAATTCGGTGTTCATCGACGATCTGCCGGTGCCGCCGGAACATCTCATCGGCGAAGAGGGCAAGGGCTTTAAATATCTACTGCACGGCTTGAATCCCGAGCGGGTGCTGATCGCTGCCGAAGCGGTCGGGCTTGGCCGCCTGGCGCTAAACCGCGCCGTGCAATACGCCAAGGAGCGGGTGGTGTTTGACCGCCCGATTGGCCAGAACCAGGGCATTCAACATCCGCTCGCCAAATGCTGGATGGACCTTGAGGCGGCGAACCTAATGGCGTTCAAGGCGGCGGCGCTCTATGACGCCGGCCTGCCGTGCGGCGCGGAAGCCAACAGCGCTAAATATCTTGCTTCCGAAGCAGGTTACCGCGCCTGCGAACAGGCGGTGCTGACGCTTGGCGGCATGGGCTATGCGAAAGAGTTTCACGTCGAACGCTATTTCCGCGAGATCATGATCTCACGCATCGCCCCGGTGAGCCGCGAAATGATACTGAACTTTGTCGGCGAGCAAGTGCTTGGCCTGCCGAAGTCCTATTAAAGGCGCTTCTAGAGCAATCTGCATTAAGTTCGAGCCATGAGGCTCGAACCTAATAAAGAAAATTGCTCTAGATTTTAATGTGTTAGAGCAGCAATCCGCGATTAAGTGGGGTCACTTCGTTACTCCACTTAATCGTGGGCTGCTCTAAAAACCTTGTTTTGGCGGTTGGTATTAGTTCATCCGCGCCGCCTTAAGGGTTGCGCGGACCTCATTGGGGGTAGCGAGCGCGCCACCCGCCGCTTTAATAGCCTTCACCGCCGCCTCGGTGATTTCAAGGTTGGTCTGGGTGCTGCCATGGCGCGCGTCCTCCAGGCCAACGCGCACATGACCGCCCAGGCGCACCGCCTGCGCCAGGATCGGCATTAAATCCACATCCAGACCGGCGATCATCCAGGGCGCATTGGGCGCTTCTTCTTTCAGAAGTTCATGGAACGCGGTTAGGGCATACTCACGCGGCGGATAGCTGAAGGTGAAATGATCGCTGAACATCAGCCGGTAGATCGGCTGCCCGGCGCCGGGCTGTTCGGCGGCAAGCCGCGCGCCCATGCGGATAAAGCCCGGTTCATAACAGGCATAAGCCATCGGCACGCCATGTTCGGCGGAAATGCGCAGCCCAGCGCGCACATGCGCCGCCGTATTGGCGTATAAAAATCCATCGCGCCCTGCTTTCAGATCCCGCTCATGCGCAAAATTCATCGAGCCGGGATCCAGCGCGCCCCATTCGCACAATCCCCGGTCCGCCAGCCCTTTCAGCGCCGCGAAGCGGGCCTCTACCCCCGTCGAGCCATCAATGTCCTTGCTGTTATCGTCCGGCAGGGTCGGATAGACAATGGCGTCGCATCTTTCCCGGATGCCGGCGACAATCGCTGCGTACAGTTCCGGATCATCCTTTTGGCGACCGGTTTTCACATCATAGGAGTGAAAATGGATGATCGCCGCGCCAGCCTTGACGCAGGCGGCTGCGTCGCTGACGATTTCCTCAACCGTAACCGGCAGTTTCGCCTGCCGGCGCTTGCCCCAGGGACCATTTACCGCAACTTCGAGCCAGGTTTTGTGCGCCATGTTAGTTATCCTCCAGTCGAACGAGTGCAGAAGACAGCTTAAGCCGGTTTGATGACCACTGCCAATATCCAACCACGCAGCCAATGCAAAGATGCGTGACGGCGCAGGAAAAGTTCATATTTTGAACCGAGCAAAAACGCATAACGGTTAAACATAAAATAATTTGGATATTGGCCAAGAAATTCGAACTGCTCAATTGATAGCCCGCTATCGGCGCAATGCCTGGCAATTTTCCGGCGGCTGTTGGTGCGGTAACGTGTCGGGAACGTATCTTCCATCTCGCGGCCCTCGGTCCGGTTCACGATGATTGGATGTAGCGCATTAGGGACCAGCATGGCTATAATCGAGGCGTAGTCCCAGATATTCGCGGTCAAAAAAACAAACCTGCCGCCAGGTTTCAGCACTCGGCGCATTTCTCTATAGCATGCCAGCGGCTGATCAATATGCTCCATCACAGCGCGGCAGTAGGCCAGATCGATGCTGGCGTCCGCAATATCTTTAAGGTTCGCCATGTCATTGATATAAAGTTCCAACTCCGGAAGCGCTTTGGTTTCGGGGGTAAATTCCACCAGCTCGACGCCAATAAGCCGTGCCGCTTTTCCACGCATGTGACGAAGATTGGGGGCGGTCCTGCCACAGCCAATATCAAGGACCGTATGGTCCGGGCGCAGTAGCTGGAGCACCCTATCCTCAAAAATAGTGTTTGGATGCTTCTCCCCGCCAAAATACTTCTCTTTAAGCGCCAAGACACTGTCAACCATGCTCCCCCCAATAACCCAATTACTGCCGGATGTAATAGCGCCCCGCCGCCGAGCTTGACAGAATTATGCTGTACCTATGAAATGGCGGTTAACAAGAATAACTGACATTGGGAGTGAGCGCCATGCGTGATGGGTACAAGATCATCGATACCGATTGCCACCAGATGGAAAACCAGTCCGTGTGGTCGGACTATATCGATGCCCCTTTCAAGGGGCGCGAGCCAAAGCCTGCGGAATTTAATGGCCGCACCCAGATGTGCGTGGAAGGCGAATCGCTGACACCGCCCGAGGAAGAAGGCCATTACCCGATGAATGCGCCGGAATTCATCGATGCGGTGAACAAGGCCATGCGCCGCTTCAAGCGCGCCCGCGACACCAAATTCAGCCCGGAAAGCCGCATCCAGGACATGGACGAAGAGGGCGTCGATATCCAGGTCATGTATCCAACCATCGGCGGGCAAATCCTGGGCCGGCAATTCAAGGATCCTGAACTGCTGGCCGCGATCTGCCGCGCCTATAATGACTGGAGCAGGGAGTATTGCTCCAAGGACGCCAAGCGGCTGCGCTGGGCGGCGATGCTGCCGCTACAGGCAACCGATCTGGCGATTGAGGAAGCCAAGCGCGCAGCGTCACGCGGCGCCGTGTCATTTTATGTGCGGCCCAATCCGATCTGTGGCCGTGGCCTGCATCATCAGGACAATTGGCCACTGTGGGCCGTGGTGGAAAAGCTGAACATGCCGCTCAGCCTGCATGACAGCGGCAGCCCGCGCCTGCCATCCTTTGGCGACCGCATGGAATCGCATACCTCCGGGCATATTCTGTCGCACCCGTTCGAGGCGATGTCGGCGATGGCGGGGCTGATCTGGTTTGGCGTCGCCGAACATTTTCCCAAACTGCGCATTGTGCATGTGGAGGCGGACGCCGGCTGGGCCCCGTACTGGCTGCAACGCATGGAGCAGCATTATGATTTTTCCGGCAAGGCCGAACATCCCCACATGCACAAGACGCCGACAGAATATTTCAAACAGAATTTCTTTGTCGCGGCGCGCGGTGATGAACGCACGCTGGGTGCTGCCATTGATCTGGTGGGCGAGGATTATTTCCTGTTCAACACCGATTATCCGCACCCGGATGGCACCTTCCCCTGGGGCATGAAAAGCCTTGTCGATCAGCCGATCTCGCAACAGGCAAAGCGCAAAATCCTGTGGGACAATGCGGTGCGCGCTTTTAATCTCACGGCCTGATTGCCGGGTAAGGAAACAGACACATGGCGAATACAAGCAATACCAAAAAGGTCGTGCTTATCCCCGGTGAAGATGCGGCGCCTGAGGCGTTTCATCCTACGGTGGCGCTGATCGACCGGCTCGATGTTCCCATAGATTGGAACACGCCGCCGATTGGCGAGGCGGGCATCAAGAAAAACGGCGACCCGTTCCCGCCCGAGGCCCAAGCGGCGATTGACGCCGCCGACGCCACCCTGTTCGGCTCCACCAATGGGACCAGCGGACGCGCCATGCGCTATCTGCGCTGGGGCAAAAAAACCTACGCCAATGTGCGCCCGGCGCGCTGGTTTCCTGGCTGCAACAGCCCGCTGAAAAATCCGCAGGGCATTGATCTCGTCATCGTACGCGAGAACATGGAAGACACCTATGTGGGGGTCGAGGGCGATCTCACCGATCTGGCGCCGATCAATTTCATCAGCCGCCTGCACCGCAAGCCAGTTCAGGAAATGGGCAAGGGCAAATATGCGCTGAAAGTGATCACCGAGGCGTGCACCCAGCAGATCACGGCGTTTGCCTGCGAGTTGGCGCTAAAGCGCGCAGCGGTTAGCGGCAAACGCCCGCACGTCACCAGCGGCACCAAGCATAATATTTCACCCATTGCCGATGGCTATTTTCTGGAAGTGGCGCGCGAGACCGCGAAAAAATATCCCGACGTTTTATTCGACTCACTGCTGGCCGACGATATGGTGCACAAGCTGATTGTGAAGCCACATGCGTTTGATGTGATTGTGTTGCCCAATCTGTATGGGGATTTGTTTTCCGATGCGGCGGGTGGTGTGATTGGCGGGCTTGGCCTTTGCCCCAGTGGGTGTTATGGCAAGGACTATGCGTATTTTGAATCCGCGCATGGCTCGGCCCCCGACATTGCCGGCCAGAACATCATCAATCCGACGGCGACAATTTTCTCCGCCGCCATGATGCTTGAACATCTGGGAATGAATGAACAAGCGGCACGCCTGGTGAAGGCGGTGGAGCGGGTATACGCCGAGGGCAAACACCTCACGCCCGATCAGGGCGGCAAGGCCAGCACCACCGAATTTTGCGATGCGGTGGCGAAACAGCTATAGACCAGTCTGACCGGCCGGATTGAAGCTATGGGTTCTATCTGGCCGGAAAATGCGCTAGACTAACGCCATGAACGATAATGGGCAGGAAGTAGACGCGCCTGCAAATGCGGCGCACGCGGAAGTGCTTCGCGCAGCGGGACAAGCGGCGGACGAGGCTATTGATCCCGGCGCCGTAGCGCTGGCGTTGGCGGCCATCGATTGCCCCGGCCAGACGCTGGCCCCGTATCAGGAACATTTGCTGGAATTGCAACGCGCGGTGCTGACCGCCTGTGTGGACCCCGGCAATCTTGAAGCGCGCGCCCAAGCCCTTACCAGCGTAATAGGCGAGACATTTGGCTATGCGGGCGACACCGGCGCCTATGAAGATATGCGCAACGCCAACCTGATGCATGTCATCGACCGCCGTAAAGGCCTGCCGGTGGCGCTTGGCATTATCTATATCGTCACGGCGCGAGGATTGGGCTGGGACTGTTCCGGGCTTAATTTTCCGGCGCATTTTCTGATCCGGCTAGGGCATGGGCAAGCCCGGCGCATCCTTGACCCGTTCAATGGCGGAAAAGTAGTGGAGGCGAACGGCCTGCGCGAGCTATTAAAATATTTTGGCGGCAATGAGGTGGAACTAAAGCCTGAGCATACCCAACCGGTCAGCAACCGCAATTTACTGATGCGCCTGCTGAACAATATAAGGGGCCGCGCTGTTGCCGCGCAGGATTTGGCGAGGGCCAGCGAAATTATGCACCGTATGCTGATGATCGCGCCAAATTCAGCCGAGCTATGGCACGATTACGGCCTGACCCTGGCGCGCAAGGGAACATTCCGCAAGGCGATGGAGGCGATGGAAAACTGCCGTGAACAGGCGGACGATCCGCGCCTGCGAAAATTTGCCGATGACGCAATCGCCAAACTGCGGACATTTCTGAACTAAACGCATTATTGCGTGGACAGATAAAAGAGGCGCGCCAATGCGGCTAAAAACCGCCATACAGATGGACCCAATTGCCGGAATCGATATCGCGGGCGACAGCACGTTCGCGCTGGCGATGGAGGCGCAGGCGCGCGGGCATTCGCTGTTTTACTACACGCCAGACAAGCTCAGCCTGCGCGAGAGCAAGGTGATCGCCAAGGGGCATGCGCTCAGCGTGCGGCCTGAAAAAGGCAATCATTTTTCCCTGGGGGCAATGGAGGTTGTTGAACTGGCTGAATTCGATACGGTTTTGATGCGCCAGGATCCCCCATTCGACATGCGCTATATTACGGCTACGCATATTTTGCAGCACATTCATCCAAAGACATTGGTGGTCAATGATCCGGGTCAGGTGCGCAACGCGCCGGAAAAATTGTTGGTCACCAATTTTCCAGAATTGATGCCGGAAACCCTGATCACGCCTGACCCATTGGAGGTTGCGGCGTTCCGCGAGAAATATCAGGATATTATTCTTAAACCGCTATATGGCAATGGCGGCGAGGGCGTGTTCCGGCTGCGTCCCGGCGATGAGAATATGAATTCACTTATCGACGTGTTCACAAAATTTTACCGCGAACCGATGATCGTGCAGCGCTATCTGCCGCAAGTGCGCCAGGGCGACAAACGCATTATCCTGGTGGACGGTGAACCGGCCGGCGCCATCAACAGAATTCCGGCGATTGGCGAAACCCGCTCTAACATGCATGTGGGCGGACGGCCGGAGGCGGTGGCGCTAAGCCGGCGCGATCTGGAAATTTGCGCCGCCATCGGGCCGCGCCTGCGTGACAGCGGGCTGATATTCGTCGGCATTGACGTGATCGGCGATTATCTGACGGAAATCAACGTCACCTCGCCTACAGGCATTCAGGAAATCAAGCGCTTTGGCGGGCAGGATATCGCGGTGCTGATCTGGGACGCCATTGAGCGCCGGATAACATTGAACAAGTCATAAGAGCTGTATACGGAGTAAACCATGCGTCCGTTAATTGTTGGCATGCCATGCGATTTGAAGATGATCGGAAATTTACCGTTCCATGCTGTGGGCGAGAAATACATCGACGCGGTGCGTGACATTACAGGCGCGCTGCCATTGCTTATTCCGGTTACCCGCGAACCGCTTGACATCGAGCAGATACTCAACGCTGTTGATGGAATTTTCCTGCCTGGTTCGCGCTCAAATGTCAGCCCGGGTCTGTACGGGGGAACCCCGCCGCGCCCTGGCAATGCGGCGGATCCGCAGCGCGACGCAACAGCCTTGCCATTGATCCGCGCCACCGTATCCAGCGGCACGCCATTGCTGGCCGTTTGCCGGGGGATGCAGGAAATGAATGTCGCCTATGGCGGCACCCTGCATCAATTTGTGCATGAGTTGCCCGGCCGGCATAATCACCGGGCGGACGCCAGCGCGCCGCCGGACGCGCAATATGAACCGGCGCATGACATTACCGTGCTGGCGGAGACCAAGCTTGGCCGCATCATCGGCGCAGCCAAGTTTCAGGTGAATTCCGTGCATTCCCAGGGCATTGACCGGCTGGCTCCGGATTTGCGGGTGGAGGCGGTGGCGCCCGACGGCACGATCGAGGCGGTGTCGATTGAGGGTGCGCCGGGCTTTGCGCTTGGGGTACAGTGGCATCCGGAATGGCGGGTCAGGGCCAACCCAGCCTATGCGGCGATTTTCCGGGCCTTTGGCGCGGCAGTGCGCGAGCGGGCCAATAGCCGGAAATAACAACTGGACAAAACCAACAGCCCAAAACCAACAGCGAGGAAGCAAACAATGAAAATAGGCATCAATACAGCAGGGATCGGCCCGGAAGCCACCATCGACGGTTTGATCGCGCAGGCCAAGCGCGTCGAGGCCATGGGCTTCGACAGCCTGTGGATCGCCAATATGTTCGGCCTTGACGCCATCATGTCCATGGCGCTGATCGGGCGCGAGACCAAACGCATCAAACTGGGCACTGCGGTTGTGCCAACCTATCCGCGCCACCCGCTGACCATGGCGCAGGAGGCCGCAACCGCCCAGGCCGCATCCGGCGGGCGGTTTATTCTTGGCATCGGCCTGTCGCACAAGCCGATTATCGAAGGCGCGCTCGGCATGTCATTCGACAAACCAGCGCGGCACATGCGCGAATATCTGCAAATCCTGTCGCCATTACTGCGCAATGAAAAAGTGAAGTTCGAGGGCGCGCTTTACAAGACCAATGCGCAGATCAGCGTGGCGGAATCAAAAGGCGTGCCGCTGGTGGTGGCCGCACTTGGCGATATCATGCTGAAGCTCGCGGGCACATATGCGGATGGCACCATCACCTGGATGACCGGGCCGAAAACGTTGGAGACGCACATTATTCCAAAAATCTCCAAGGCCGCAAAAGAAGCCGGCAAACCCGCACCGCGCATTGTGGCCGGCATGCCGTTTGCCCTCGTTCCCGATAAGGCGGCGGTCGTTGAGCGCCTTGACCGCGGTCTGAAAATGTACGGTACGCTGCCGTCGTACCGCGCCATGCTGGACCGGGAAGGCGCGCAAAACCCGTCCGATATTGCCTGTGTCGGCACGGAAAAAGAAATCAGCGCCTCCATCCGCCGCTTGCGCGACATCGGCGTTACTGATCTCAACTGCACGCTGTTGGGCGTTGGCGACCGGGATCTGACTCTGCAATTCCTGGCAAGTGAATTAAAAACGGTTGCAGCTTAAGCAGCCGACGAGGCGCTGGGCTCGGCCGGCTCCGTCAACAGCGAATACAGCGCGGCCGCATCTCGCGAGCCGCGCAATTTTGCGCAAAAATCCTTGTTGCGCAGCATGCGCGAAACGCGCGCCAGCGCGCGCAGATGCTCCGCGCCCGCCGCCTCTGGCGCAACCAGCATAAAAATCAGATCAACCGGCTGATCGTCAATCGATTCAAAATCAATAGGCGATTCAAGCCGTGCAAAAACGCCGAAAATGCGTTCCGCCTGCGCAAACTTCGCATGCGGGATAGCTACGCCCTGTCCAACGCCGGTAGTGCCAAGCCGTTCACGTTGCAACAATTTCTCAAGTATTTGCGGTGAGCCAATATCACAATGCTTTGCTGCGGCGGCGCTTAAATCCTGTAGCGCCTGTTTTTTGCTTTTGGCGCGCAAGCTGGCGATAACCGCTTCCGGGCTAAGCAAGTCGGCAACTTCCATAAAATAATGCCCCTTGTATGATCTGGCGCGGACCTTAGTTCGGGCCCGCCGCCCCTGTCAACAAGGATGCAGGTTGGCTGCGGCCTTCAACATATCCTTTAATCCAGTCAATATTTTAAGCCGTAAGCCGTTTTGCCCGGCGCCGCTCGACCGAGGAAGGTATCCGCATCGCTTCACGGTATTTGGCAACCGTGCGCCGCGCGATATCGACGCCATCCTTAAGCAATATATCGACAATCTTGTCGTCGGAAAGCACTTTGTGATGCGGCTCGGCGTCAATCAGCGCCTTAATTTTGTGCCGCACTGATTCTGCTGAATGCGCATCCCCGCCCAGGGTGGCGGAAATAGCGGCAGTAAAGAAATACTTCATTTCGTAAATACCGCGCGGGGTTGCGATATATTTATTGGCGGTCACGCGGCTAACCGTTGATTCGTGTATCTCGATCGCATCGGCAATGGTGCGCAGATTGAGTGGTTTCAGATTTCCAACGCCATGGGTGAGAAATCCTTCCTGCTGGCGCACCAGTTCGGCTGAAACCTTCAGAATTGTGCGGGCGCGCTGCTCAAGACTTTTCACCAGCCAATTAGCGTTGCTTAATTGCTCGGAAATGAATACGCGATCTGCCGGTTTGATCTGCTGGCGCACTACTCGGGTGCAGTAAGCCGTGTTCACCAGCACCTTTGGCAACGTAGCGCTGTTTAATTCCACCATCCAGCTTCCGTCCTGCGCCCGGCGGACAAACACATCGGGCACCACCGGCTGTGCTGGGCCGCCGCCAAACGCCAGCCCCGGTTTAGGGTTGAGCGCACGGATTTCCGCAATCATGCCGGCGATATCTTCGGCATCGGCGCCGCATATCTTCATCAGCCCGTCATGGTCATGGCGCGCCAGCATCGCCAGGTTTTCGAGCAATACGCGCATCATCGGGTCAAGCCGGTTGCGCTCTTGCAGTTGCAGCGCCAGGCACTCGGCCAAATCGCGCGCCATAACGCCCGTGGGTTCAAAGCCCTGCACAATCTCCAGCACTGCTGTGGCTTCTTCCATGGCGCACCCAACCCGGGCCGCAATCAGATTGAGCGGCTCGCGCATATAGCCCGCATCATCGGCGGCGTCGATCAATTGCGCGCCAATCAGCCGCTGGCGCGGATCGGCCACACTAAGGTGCAGTTGCGCCAAAAGATGATCGCGCAGACTAAGTTCGGCGGTTGCATGATCCTCCAAATTATATTCGCCGCCATCGAAACTGCCGCCGCCGGCGCCCACCGCGCCCCAATCCGAGCTTTGCATTCCAGGCGCCACATTATCGTGGGCTGCTATATCGGCGCCGCTATCGCCATCATAAAGATTGTCATAGTCCGTATCGAGAACCTCGGCGGCGCTTTCGACCGTGGCGCCAGAAAGCAGCAAATCCGTCTCCGGCCCATCCATCGGAGAAATATCGCGATCCGGCACCGCATCATCCCCAGGCAAGGCAATGGCCGGGCCATTCTGATCTCTCTCATCGCGTTCAAGCAGCGGGTTGCGCTCCAGCTCCTCAGAAACATAGGTTTCGAGGTCAAGATGCGACAATTGCAGAAGCTTTATCGCTTGCTGCAGTTGCGGGGTCATGATCAACCCCTGAGATTGCCGCATTACCAGTCTGGGCGAAATCGCCATGGTTAATAAATTACTCTCATTTCAGGTTACAGAAGATTACTTTAGCGCCGAATGGTTTCAGGAGATTAAAGACTGAAACGTTCTCCCAAATAGACCCGGCGCACATCGGCGTTGCCGACAATTTCCTCAGGGCGGCCTTCCATCAGCACCTGCCCCTCATGGATAATGTAGGCGCGGTCAATCAAATCAAGGGTTTCGCGCACATTGTGATCGGTAATAAGCACGCCAATGCCGCGCGCCTTTAACTGGCCAACCAAATCACGAATATCGCCGGTCGCAATCGGATCAACGCCGGCAAACGGCTCGTCCAGCAGCATGAAGGATGGGCGCGTAGCCAGCGCGCGCGCGATTTCCACCCTTCTGCGCTCGCCGCCGGAAAGCGCCATCGCCGGTGTCCGCCGCAAGTGGGTGATCGAAAATTCCGCCAACAGATCATCAACGACCGCTTCGCGCCGGTCTGCGTCTGATTCCACCATCTCAACCACGGCGCGGATATTGCGTTCAACCGTCAGTCCACGGAAGATCGAAGCTTCCTGCGGCAGATACCCAATGCCTATGCGCGCCCGCCGGTACATGGGAAGCGATGTAATGTCATGCTCGTCCAGCTTTATAATGCCGTAATCGACCGGGATCAGGCCGGTAATCATATAAAAACAGGTCGTTTTACCGGCGCCGTTAGGGCCAAGCAGGCCGACAACTTCGCCACGCTGCAAGGATAGACTGACACCGCGCACCACCGGGCGCTTTTTGAAGCTTTTGCCAAAACGCTCAACCCTAAGGCCGGTATTATCCTGGACCAACCGTGGTTTGCCGCCGCCCGCATCCAGTTGAGCGGCCTCTGGATGAGGTGTATTTAAGGGGGTGTTCATGGCCCGGAGCCCTGTTGTTTTTTTGCCGGAATGAAAACGCCCTTGACGCGCGCGCCGTCACCACCGGGGCCGCCAATGATACGGCTTTGCCCGCCAGGCAGATCAATCACCAGCTTTTCGCCGCGGATAACGCTTTCGCCGCGCTTTAGCTCCACCTTGCCGCCCATAGTGATTTGCCCGCTATCAACATCATAGACCGCCCATTCACCGCTTGCCGATTCAGTGCGTGATTTGACTGTCACATCGCCGATGGCGTCAAGCCGCGAAATGCCGCCTGCCGCGCCTGCGCGCGCGCCGTTGCTGTTACGGTAATACACCCGCAAATCATTGGCGTTAAGCTGCACGTCACCCTGTGTGGCCATAACTTTCCCAGAAAATATTGCCGTTTGCGCGGCCTGAATAACTTCCAGCGCATCGGCGGTAATTTCAATGGGCAGGCTTGAATCATGCGAGCCTCCTAAACCAACCGGCCCGCCGGCTTTTTGCGCCGATGCGGCGGCGCTTAACAGAAACAACGCCACGCTTATTCCAGCCACCTGCCCCGCCCTGATCAACTTGGACCGCCTTTTTGCGGATATATGGTCACCTGCACGTCACCGGTGAACCAAATCCGCTGGCCGCGATCCTCTGTCCGCATGGTATTGGCGCGCAACCGGCCAAGCCCGCCTTGCGCCTGCACGGGGGCGGAACTTTCCATTGTCCCCGCATCGAGGTCAATCCGGGCTTCGGTTGCGTGAAACTCATACCCAAGATCGGAATAAGCGTCGACCGCGCCGCTTAATCGCAATTGCTGACGCTGGGTATGAATCTCTCCGGTTGTAGCGCGCACGGATAGCCATGACTCTGCGTTTAGGGCGATTTCCGCCTCCATCGCTTCGAGGGCGACCTGCGCATGATCCAGCAGATTTTGGGTTGCCGATGCTGCGGTCACCACATACGCGCGGTTATGGGCATCGGCCCCGGTAAAACGCGGGCTGGTCATACGCAGATCGGTGCTGACGGCGGAGACGCTGGTAAAACTCAAGCCAAAACGGCCTTCCTGTTGATCTGAGAGCTGTGGCCACATGAACATGACGCCAAGCAGCAACAGAGCCACGAGAGGCAGCGCAAATTTGATCAGCCGCAAGGTGCGCCGTCGCCCTGACAACATCGCGGCGCTATCCCTGCTCACACCGCCGGGTTCGCCAAGCCAGTCTGGCGCCGATGTTCTGGACGCGCCGGTGGGTGTCATCAGAAGACACCGGTGCGCAAACAGTCGTGTATATGCACAATGCCGACCGGCTGTTGCGGGCCGCCGCCTGGCTGCCGGGTGACAAACAGGCACGTAATCGTGCCGGCCATCATTCCAAGCGCCTCAGCGGCCAGCGCATCCTGGTGGATGGTTTTTGGATCGGCGGTCATCACCTGGCGCGCCGAAAGCGCCAGCAGATCGCCATTCACCGTATGACGGCGCAAATCGCCGTCGGTGATGATGCCCGCCAGGCATCCGTCCGGGCTCAGCACGCCCGCGCAGCCGAAACTGCCCGATGTCATGGTGATCAGCACCTCGCTCATCGCTGTGTCCTGATTGACCAGCGGCAGATTTTCGCCCCCGTGCATCACGTCGAGCACACGCAGCAATGATTTGCCGATTTGCCCACCCGGATGCAGCAGCCGGTAATCGTCAATGGAAAAGCCCTTCCTCTCCATCAGCGCGACCGCCAGGGCGTCCCCTAGCGCGAGTGTAGCGGTGGTGGAAGTAGTAGGCGCCATCCCCATCGGGCAGGCTTCCGGCGCGGACGGTAGCACCAGGGCGACATCGGCGGCTTTCAACAGGGTGCTGGCGGGATTTCCCGCCACCCCGATAAGTGGTATCCGGAAGCGTCTGGTATGGGCAATCAAATCGGAAAGCTCCGGTGTCTCGCCAGAATTCGACAGCACAAGACAGGCATCCGCCCCTGTAATCATGCCGAGATCGCCGTGGCTGGCCTCGGCTGGATGGATAAACTGGGCGGGCGTGCCGGTAGACGCGAAAGTGGCGGCGATCTTGCGGGCGATATGACCGCTTTTGCCCATGCCGCTGACAATCACCCGGCCACTGACCTTGGCCAACACATCAAGCGCCGCGATAAACGCCCCGTCAAGCCCCTCGGCCATGGACAACAGCGCGTTGGCCTCGATCTCCAGCACACGCCGCGCAGCTATCAGTTCCGGCAGCTCCGTTCCAGTTTTCGGGTTGCGGCTATGGGCTGATTTCTGGCTCATGTGTGGTTCCATTACAGAAAGGCGCGGCATAAGGCGCGGCATTAGGCGCAGCATTAAGCGAAATTCGTGCCAATCTCCCATTAGAGCAGCCCGCGATTAAGTGGAGTCATTTTGTGAGCCCACTTAATCGCGGAAAGCTGCTCTAACACATTAAAATCTAGAGCAATTTTCTTTATTAAGTTCGAGCCTCATGGCTCGAACTCAATGCAGATTGCTCTAGAGTCGGGCGAATATGCGTGATTTACCTGCTTTGGTCAAATTTCGCTGCAATTTATGGCGGGGTCATGGCGCTGCCCTCACCGGTACTGGGCGTGATATTCCGCATTGGGCTGCATATCCACCGCCGAGGCCAGCCGGTTGGTCATGTTGAAAAACGCCGCCACGGCGGCAATGTCCCATATATCCGCCTCGCTGAAACCTGCATCGCGCAGGCCTTGCCGGTCCGCTTCCTCGATCCGGTCAGGGGTTTCGGTCAGTTTGACGGCGAAATCAAGCATGCTCCGCAAGCGCGGCGTGAGCGTGGCGGTGCGGTAATTCATCACCATCTGCTCGCCCAATATGGGATCGCCAGAATATTGCCGCACCGCCGCCCCATGCGCCGTAAGGCAATAAAAGCAATGATTGGCGCTGCTGACCGCCACCGCGATAAGTTCTCGCTCAAGCTTGCTAAGGCCGCATTTCGACAACATTAGATTCTCATACAGGACATTAAAGGCGCGCAGCTTTGCCGCATCGTGCGAATAAGCCAGCAAGACATTTGGCAGCATGCCAAGCTTTTCCTCGCATACCCCAAAATATTTCTGCATATCAGCGCCCAGTTCTTCGCGCGGCAGCGGCGTCAGGCCGAGCGCCATGACCGGGGCCGGATTGGAATTATCGGGCATTGTGGCGCTCCTCATTAAAATGGGCGGTTTGCAAGCGGCGGCCGGCGGATTAATCTAACATAACCGGAAACCGGAAGTTCAAGGAGAAACATGTCCGACTCAGTATTGCAGGTAAGCGGGTTTTTCCACTCCCCCTCGAAGACAATAACATATGTTATTGCCGATCCCATATCACGCCGCGCAGCGATTATCGATCCGGTGCTGGATTTCGATGGCGCCGCATGCCTGACCGCTATGGATGCGGCGGATGAAATCATTGAGCATGTTCACCAGGAACGCCTTGTGGTGGACTGGATTCTGGAAACCCATCTGCATGAAGACCATTTGAGCGCCGCACCCTATATCCGAGCGGCGCTTGGCGGAGCGCATGTCATTGGAGCGGGGGTATGTCTTGTGCAAAAGGAATTGCAAACGGTATTTAATCTGCCTGATCATGCATGTGATGGGCGGCAATTCGACAAATTGCTTGAGAATGGCGCGTCGTTTACGGTTGGCGATATACCTGCACGCGCCTACGCCATGCCGGGGCATAGCGGCGCCTGCACCATTTATCTGATCGGCGATTGCGCATTTACCGGCGATACGCTGCTGATGCCGGATAACGGTACCGCGCGCTGTGATCTGCCTGGCGGCAGTGCGGCGGAGATGTTCCGCTCTGTGCGCGCAATATACGGTTTGCCGCCAGAGACCAGACTGTTCCCTGGCCACGACCCCGAGCAAAAGGGCCGGGATATCGCGTATGAAACAACAATTGGAGAGCAGCGCGAGAAAAACGTGCATATCCAGGAAAAGATTTCGGAAGCTGATTTTATTGCGTTCCGTGAGCGGCGCGACCGGGGCCTGTCGAAACCCGATCATTATTTTCAGGCGCTGCAATACAATATGGCCGGCGGCGCGCTGCCACCCCCCGACAGCAATGGCGTTTCCTATTTCCGGATTCCGGTGAATGCTTTGCCGCGCGCGGCAAAGCCATTTAAACTCAAGCTTGTCCACTAAAAGGAAGAACAGCATGCACCGCATCAAGAACCACAGCAGGGCCTTTGCGCTTATCCTCACGGCGTTGATCGCTAACCTTGGTTACGCACAAGCGCAGCAGCAGGATTTTTCCAAGGTTGAAATCAAGACTCTCAAGCTCAGTAGCACTCTCTACATGCTGATGGGCGAGGGCGGGAACATAGGCGTCTCGGCGGGCTCCGATGGCGTGTATTTGATCGATGATCAATACGCGCCGCTATCAGACAAGATACTGATAGCGATCAAGGAAATTTCTGGTAAGCCTATCAGCTACGTCGTCAATACCCACTGGCATGGCGATCACGTAGGCGGCAATGAGAATTTCAGCAACCGGGGCGCCGTCATCATCGCGCACGAGGCGGTGCGCGCCCGCATGGCCAAGGGGCAGGTAATGGCTTTGCGCAATACCGTTGTTCCGCCCGCCAAACCTGCGGCTTTGCCGGTCATCACATTTTCGGACAAGGCGGCGTTGCACATGAACGGCGAACCAGCGCAGGTGATCCATGTGGAGCCGGCGCATACGGATGGCGATTCGATCATTCACTGGCCCGGAGCGAATATCATTCATATGGGCGATACCTTTATCACCGGCCGGTATCCATTTATTGACGCAGGCTCAGGCGGCAAACTCAGTGGCGTGATCAAGGCCGCCGAGACAGGCATGGCGCTTGCGGATGATAAAACCAAAATCATTCCCGGCCATGGGGAGCTTTCCAACAAAGCCGGCCTGACCCGTTACCGCGATATGCTGGTCAGCGTCCGGGATCGCGCCATGGCGGCCAAGGCTGCCGGTAAAACGGCGGAGGAATGGGCGGCCTCAAACCCGTTTGCCGATCTTGACGCCGAACTGGGTGGCGGATTTATTAAATCCGATATGTTCGCCAAAATCGTTTTTTCCGGGCTTTAGACCATGGCCGGATCAGGCGGATCGCGGCTGGCGATCCCATCTGTTCCGTGCAGCATGGGGTAAAATGACAGCACTGGATACAAACAGCGCCGCCAAACGCGCCCAGGCCGTTGACGCCGCCTGCCGGGTGATCCGCCACGGCGGGGTGGAAGCGGCCAATCTGCGCGCCATCGCCGCAGAAATGGGGGCGACCACGGGACTGCTCACCCGATATTTCCCGGGCAAACAGGAATTGCTACAGAGTGTGTTGCAGCAGACAAAAGACACCCTGAATAGCCATCTGCAAACCGCAATACTGGGCCGGGCCGGACTTGATTTGGTGCGCGCCAGTGTGCGCGCGGCGCTACCGCTTGATCCAGAACGCCGCGAGGCATGGGCCATCTGGTTGGCGTTTTTGGGTTTGATCCCAGGCGATGCGTCCCTCAACGCCATACACGCGCAATTTCCCGACGCCTTGCGGCAGGTCTTAATCCGGGGATTGCGCGATGCGCAACGTGCGGGCGCCCTGCCCGCCCAGCTTTATCCCGCAAATGCAGCGGATGCCCTGATGTGTCAAATCACCGGGGTTGCCGTGCGGGCTGTAAGCATGCCTGACAAGCATCCGCCCGAAAAAATCGAGGCGTTTGTGGCAGGCGCATTCGCCGCAATTCTCTCCCGCGAGGAGAGAGGGGGCTAAATCCAGTAGACACAATTTCATATTCGATGGCCCTGAGCTTGTGGGGTATGAAGGTGCATGTGCCAATAAGGGCCGGGGTGGGGCCGCTGCGCCATGGTGGCTATCAGCGCCGCAGCGAGGGCTGCGGGTAACATCAGTTTGCCCGGATGATGCCGGGTTATTTTACGTATTTTCATGGTATTTTACTTTCCAGAGTGGGATTGTTTTTAATGAGAAATCAGGGTGTTAGATTAAGTTTTTTACAGTGACGGGCGTCACATTTATGCGGGGGCGCGGGAAATAATCCTGGCCCCGGCGGCAATGCAAAAGGTATCTGTTGAGTATCTTATGCCTATCTTATAGGCTGAAAGCCGTCTTTCCCCCATG
The DNA here is from genome assembly GCA_947085465.1 of uncultured Alphaproteobacteria bacterium. Classification (GTDB taxonomy): domain Bacteria; phylum Pseudomonadota; class Alphaproteobacteria; order UBA11222; family UBA11222; genus CAMTWQ01. Next base: position 11,369 of record CAMTWQ010000011.1, on the reverse strand, counting down.
ATTGAGGTCAGCATGACCAAAGAAGTACAAATGTCCATCAAGATGGAAGCAGAATTACGCGATCAGTTCATGGCCGTGGCGGCGGAGCGCCATCGCCCCGCCGCGCAGATCATCCGTGACCTGATGCGCCTGTATATCGCAGGCGGCGAAACGCCCAACGCCCTGACCGCTGAAACAATACGCAAGGCCCGCAAGGGTGAAGATCTGTTTCATGCCTCCAGCGCATCCGAGATGTTCAAAAAACTGGGCATTTAATGCGCACGGCCAGCTATACCGGCCAGTTCAGGCGCGACGTGAAGCGAATGCAGAAACGCGGCAAGGATATGGACCGGCTGCGCCATATTGTCAGCCTGTTGCTGGCTGGCCATCCCCTGCCGCGCGTGCTGGGTGACCATCCGCTGAAAGGTGAATGGAAACCAAGCCGCGACCTGCATATCGAACCTGATTGGGTGTTGATATATTGCATGACCGGAGATGTGATTCGTTTTGAACGAACAGGAACGCACTCCGATCTTTTTGGCAAATGAAAATGCGCAAGCTGGCTGTCTCAACGCCGCCTTCGTTATTACGTAAATGATGCGGTTTGTGGCAGGCGCATTCACCGCGCTCCTTGCGGGATAGGAACGCTTAACGGCCTGCAAACATACTAGAGCCTTTCCCGGTCAGGTTGAACCAACCTGACCGGATAAGAAAGGCTCTAATTGAATGTGTTAGACCATTTTTATCCTGACCGGATTGATTCAATCCGGTCAGGAAATGGTCTAAGCTAAAACCTGTTTGAGTTAGACGCCCAGATCATTGATAGTGCGCGCCATGACCAGAACAGATCAAAAAACGCTGCCGCCTGTGTGGAATCCCGAACCGGTACGCCAAGTGGCTGACCGGATGAAGGCCATGGACGGGCCGCTGTTGCCCATATTACAGGCCGTAAATGCGCAGTTTGGCTATGTGGATGAACGCGCCATTCCCATCATTGCCGATGTGCTGAACCTGACCCGCGCCGAAGTGCAGGGGGTTGTTTCATTTTATCACGATTTCCGGCGCGCGCCCGCAGGCCGTCATGTGGTGAAAATCTGCCGCGCCGAGGCGTGCCAGGCAATGGGCGCTGAGCGCCTTGTGCAAGAGCTTGAAGCGGCGTTTGATGCAAAACTGGGCGAAACCAGCACGGATGGGCGGGTAACATTGGAAGCGGTGTATTGCCTGGGAAATTGCGCCCTGTCACCCGCAGCGCTCATTGACGGAAAATTATATGGGCGGCTTAGCGCGCTCAAAGCGCTGGCGCAGGTGCGCACATGACCCAGTTAATCTATGTGCCGGATGACGCAGCGGCCCAGTCGGTTGGCGCCGAAGATGTGGCGCAAGCCATCGGCGCAGAAATTGGCAAGCGCGGGCTTGACGCCAAACTGATCCGCACCGGATCGCGCGGCCTGTTCTGGCTGGAGCCGCTAGTGGAGTTTGCAACACCCAAAGGGCGCATCGGCTATGGGCCGGTCAGTGTGGCGGACGCGCCCGCGCTGTTCGATGATCCAGGACACGCGCGAAGCCTTGGCCTGGTTGAGGAAATCCCCTATCTGAAAAGCCAGCAGCGGCTGACTTTCGCCCGTTGCGGCGTCACCGATCCGCTGTCGCTGGATGACTATCAGACCCATGGCGGATTAAAGGGCTTGCGCCGCGCGCTGGAAATGCCGCCAACGGAGATTATCGAGCAGGTGGTTGAGTCTGGCTTGCGCGGGCGCGGCGGGGCTGGATTTCCCACAGGAATTAAATGGCGCACTGTGGCCGCCACGGCAGCCTCGCAAAAATATATTGTCTGCAATGCGGACGAGGGAGATAGCGGCACCTTCGCCGACCGCATGCTGATGGAGGGCGATCCGTTCCTGCTCATCGAAGGCATGATCATTGCGGGCGTCGCGGTGGGCGCAACCAAAGGCATTGTCTATATCCGCTCAGAATATCCGCATGCGATTGCCAAAATGCGCCGTGCGCTGGATGTTGCGCGCGCTGGCGGGTTGCTGGGTTCCAATGTTCCTGGTGACGGCTATGCGTTCGATGCCGAAATCCGGGTGGGCGCGGGGGCCTATATTTGCGGCGAGGAAACATCGCTTTTAGAAAGCCTTGAAGGCAAGCGCGGACAGGTGCGCCCCAAGCCCCCCTTGCCCGCTATTCATGGCCTGTTCGGCAAACCGACGGTGATTAACAATGTGCTGTCGCTGGCCGCCGTGCCAACCATTCTGGCACAGGGCGCGGCGTTCTATCGTGATTTCGGCATGGGCCGGTCGCGCGGCACCATGCCGGTGCAGCTTGCAGGCAATGTCCGCCGGGGCGGGTTGATCGAGCGCGCATTCGGCCTGACATTGCTTGAAATTATTGAAGAATATGGCGGCGGCACGGCCAGCGGGCGCCCTGTGCGCGCAGTGCAGGTTGGCGGCCCGCTCGGCTCCTACTGGCCGCAACGGCTGTTTGACACCCCCCTTGATTATGAGACTTTTGCGGAAAAATCTGGTATGATTGGCCATGGAGGCGTCGTGGTGTTTGACGATACCGTGGACATGGCGAAACAGGCGCGCTTTGCGTTGGAGTTCTGCGCGATTGAAAGCTGCGGCAAATGCACGCCGTGCCGTATCGGTTCAACACGCGGCGCCGAAACCATGGACAAGATCATGCGGGGCGAGAGCGTGGCCGGGAATATCGCCTTGGTTCGTGATCTGTGCGAAGTGCTGCGCGACGGCTCGCTTTGCGCACTGGGTGGATTAACGCCGATGCCGGTGCTAAGCGCGCTTGATCATTTTCCGGAAGATTTTGCTGCCGGGCGCGTGGCGGCGGCGAAATAAGCGAAGCCTGGAGAAAAATATGACAGCGCCATTCGATATGGATTTTGGAACCCCCGCCCGGACGGGCGCAGAATCCGTGATGCTGGAAATTGACGGCATCAAGGTGACTGTGCCCGCGGGCACATCTATTATGCGCGCCTCCAGCCTTGCGGGTGTCAAGATTCCAAAACTGTGCGCGACGGATAGCCTGGAGCCGTTTGGTTCGTGCCGCCTGTGCCTTGTGGAAATTGATGGCCGCAAAGGAACACCCGCATCCTGCACCACGCCGGTTGAACCCGGCATGAAAGTCGCAACGCAAACCGGCCGTTTAGCAAGGTTGCGGCGCGGCGTGATGGAATTGTATATTAGCGATCATCCGCTGGATTGCCTTACCTGCGCCGCCAATGGCGATTGCGAATTACAGGACATGGCGGGCGCGGTTGGCCTGCGCGAAGTACGTTATGGTTTTGAAGGCGAAAATCATCTGCAGGCGGACAAAGATGAATCCAATCCCTATTTCAGCTTTGATCCGTCCAAATGCATTGTCTGCTCGCGCTGCGTTCGCGCCTGCGAAGAACAGCAGGGCACATTCGCGCTGACCATTGACGGGCGAGGATTTGCGTCACACGTGTCGGCCGGCATGAACGAGCCGTTCCTCGAATCCGAATGCGTTTCATGCGGCGCCTGCGTCAAGGCCTGCCCCACCGCCACGCTAATGGAAAAAACCGTCATCCAGATGGGCCAGCCAGAGCGTCAGGTGAAAACCACCTGCGCCTATTGCGGGGTGGGGTGTTCGTTTATCGCTGAATTACAGGGCGACCGGGTCGTGCGCATGACCCCGCACAAGGATGGCAAGGCCAATCACGGGCATTCCTGCGTCAAGGGCCGGTTTGCCTGGGGCTATGCAACCCACAAGGACCGCATCACCAAGCCGATGCTCCGCGCCTCGATCCAGGATCCATGGCGCGAAGTGAGCTGGGATGAGGCGATCACGCATACCGCGTCTGAATTCCGCCGTCTACAGACTAAATACGGCAAGGGCGCCATTGGCGGCATTACCAGCTCGCGTTGCACCAATGAAGAAACTTTCCTGGTGCAAAAAATGATCCGCGCCGCTTTCGGCAACAATAATGTCGATACCTGCGCGCGGGTTTGCCATTCGCCGACCGGCTATGGGTTAAAGACGGCGTTTGGCACATCGGCGGGAACCCAGGATTTCGATTCCGTGCAGGACGCTGATCTGATCCTGGTGATTGGCGCCAATCCCACCGACGCACATCCGGTGTTTGCGTCACAGATGAAGCGCCGCCTGCGCGAGGGCGCAAAACTCATCGTCATCGATCCGCGTCGCATCGATCTGGTGCGCATGCCGCACGTTGAGGCAGCCCACCATCTGCAATTACTGCCCGGAACCAATGTGGCGGTGATCAACGCCATGGCGCATGTGATCGCCAGCGAGGGGCTGCTTGATCAGGACTTCACGGCCGAGCGTTGCGACGCGATGGAATTTGCCCGCTGGACTGCCTTTATCCTGCGTCCGGAAAATTCACCCGAAGCCGTGGAGGCGCAATCTGGCGTACCCGCCGACGAAATCCGCGCGGCAGCGCGGCTATACGCCAATGCGCGTAACGCCGCCATCTATTATGGGCTGGGCGTTACCGAGCACAGCCAGGGAACGACGATGGTGATGGGCATGGCGAACCTCGCGATGGCGACGGGAAATCTTGGGCGGCCCGGCGTTGGCGTCAATCCATTGCGCGGCCAGAACAATGTGCAGGGCGCGTGTGATATGGGCTCATTCCCGCATGAATATTCCGGTTACCGGCATGTTTCGGATCCCGCTACCCGCGCCCTGTTTGAGGCCGCCTGGGGCGTGCCGCTGGATGCGGAGCCGGGACTGCGCATCCCTAATATGTTCGATGCGGCGCTGGAAGGCTCCTATATGGGCCTCTACGTTCAGGGCGAGGACATTGTGCAATCCGATCCCAATACCCATCATGTGACCGCTGCGCTTGCGGCGATGGAATGCGTTGTGGTGCAGGATTTATTCCTGAATGAAACCGCCAGCTATGCGCATGTGTTTTTGCCGGGCGCCTCATTCCTGGAAAAAGACGGCACCTTCACCAATGCCGAACGGCGCATCAGCCGGGTGCGCCGCGCCACACAGCCGCTGGCGGGCATGGCCGACTGGGAAGTGACCATGGCGCTGTCTACTGCGCTGGGCTATCCGATGCAGTATGCGCATCCGTCGGAAATCATGGATGAGATTGCGCGCCTGACGCCCACCTTCAGCGGTGTCAGTTATGCATTGCTTGACCAGGCTGGCTCCGTGCAATGGCCGTGCAATGAGGCGGCCCCGGAAGGCACGCCGGTGATGCATATTGGCGGCTTTGCGCGCGGGCTTGGCCGCTTCATGATCACTGAATATGTGCCGACCGATGAACGCACCGGGCCGCGCTTTCCATTGCTGCTGACCACGGGGCGCATTCTCACCCAGTACAATGTGGGGACGCAGTCACGCCGCACGGAAAATGTGGTGTGGCATCATGAGGACGTGCTGGAAATTCACCCCTTTGACGCCGAAAATCGCGGCATCCGCGATGGCGATAAAGTAGCTGTGATGAGCCGCACCGGCGAAACGGTGCTTAGCGCGCATGTCACTGACAGGATGCAGCCCGGCGTCGTTTACACCACATTCCATCATCCGGAATCAGCCGCCAATGTCATCACCACGGAATATTCCGACTGGGCGACCAATTGCCCGGAATACAAAGTGACCGCAGTCGAGGTGCGGCCAAGCAATGCCTGGTCCGCCTGGCAAAGCGAGGCGGAAGAATTCCGTAACCGTTCGCACCGTATTGTTCCGGTGGCGGAGTAGAGTTCAGAGGACAGAGGACAGAGGACAGAGGACAGAAAACAGAGGTCATGGACAGACTGAGCGAACATTCTGCATTTACTGGGGCATCTGTCGCTCGTCTGCATCATGGCGCCAGCAGCAATTTTTCTGACCAGCTCGCGGTCGAGACGCCCATCGCCTTTGTCTATAATTGCGAAGCCTATGCGGTGATGATGGCGAGCCCCAGTGATCTGGAGGATTTAGCTTATGGCTTTTCTGTCGCCGAAGGGATCGTGGCGGCTGCGCACGAGGTAATGGCGGTTGATCTAAGCCCAAAGGGCGCTGGTATCAGCCTGGGCATTGAAATCCCGCCGGATCGCGCAGCTTTATTGGTTGCGCGATCACGCAATGTGGCCGGCCGGACCGGTTGCGGCCTGTGCGGCATTGCCGAAATCGAACAGGCGTTGCGGCCATTATCCAGATTGCCACAGAGCGCGCCTATTTCGGCATCGGCCATCGACAAAGCGGTCGCGGCGCTGCCCACGCATCAGGCGTTCAACCAGCAAACGGGCGCCGTGCATGCGGCGGGCTTCGCCACAGCACAGGGCGAACTGCTGCTGGTGCGCGAGGATGTGGGCAGGCATAATGCGCTGGATAAACTTATTGGCGCGATTGTCCGCAGCGGCATTTCACCTTCAGGCGGCATGGTGGTGATCACCAGCCGGTGCAGCATGGAAATGGTGCAAAAAACCGTAACCCTGGGCTGCCCGATCCTGGTGGCGGTTTCCGCGCCGACATCGCTTGCTGTGACGATTGCGCAAGAGTGCAATCTGACCGTTGCAGCCTTTGCGCGCGGCGATGGGTTTAATATCTATGCCCATCCGCAACGGATACTCTAATCATGGATATAACGCGGCTTGTCTATATGGCCAACCAGATCGCTGATTTCTTCAAAGCCTATCCGGAAGAAGAAGCCATTGCGGGCGTTGAAAACCACCTGCGGCAATTCTGGGATCCCCGGATGCGGGCGCAACTCATGAAACATCTGGAGGCGGGCGGCGCGGGGCTTGATCCTATCGCCCTGCCAGCGGCAATGCTGCTGCGGCAAAAAGCGGCGCCTGTACTGCCCGCAAAATGATAGTGCTCACATGCTGACCAATAAAGAGAAAGGAAATACTTTGCGGCATTCAACTGCGGGAAAAGCGTGTGCGCTGCTGGTCTTTCTTGCGGCGCTGCAAGCGCACGAGAGCGGAATGACGCGGCGCCTGCCGCACCTCCGCCCGCACAAGCCAATGCGTTAAAAGACAAGCCTAAGGGTTATGCAATGCCCGCCACATGGCGAACGGGGTGAGTGGCATATCCACATGTGTGACGCCCAGATGCGCTACGGCATTCAGCACCGCGTTCACCAGTGCTGGTGGCGCGCCCGTTGCGCCCGCCTCGCCGCATCCCTTAATGCCCTGCTCATTTGTCGTGCAGGGTGAGTTTTTTGTGGCGACGGTAATATCTGGAATATCGAAGGCGCGCGGCATCCAGTAATCGAGAAACGAGCCGCTCAATAATTGCCCGGTATCAGGATCATACACCGCATGCTCGCCCAGCGCCTGGCCAAGCCCCTGCGCCACGCCGCCATGCACCTGGCCATCGACAATCATCGGGTTCAGCACATAACCGAAATCGTCCACCGCGGTATAATTCAGTACACGGATGATGCCTGTGTCGGGGTCGATGCCCACCTCGCATATGTGACAGCCATTGGGAAACTGAAACGGCGTATTGTGATATTCCGCATCGGCGGTCAGCCCGCCAGGCGCCCCGCTGGCGCGCGCTGCATCGAACAGGCTGATGACGCGATCGGTTCCCGAAACCCGGAATAGGCCGCTGTCATATTCAATGTCGGCGCTGGCGGTTTCCAGTTGTTGCACCGCGATCTGCCTGGCCTTTTCAATGGCGGCAACAGCGGCGAGGCCGGCTGCGCCGCCACCCATCAGGCCAGATCCCGAACCCCCTGATAACCCGCCAGCGCTTAGCTCATTGGTGTCGCCGCTGGTGACGTGGATGCATTCGAACGGCACGCCAAGCGCGTCGGCGATAATCTGCGCAGACACGGTTTCATGGCCCATGCCATTGGACTGATTGCCCATGAACACTGAAATTGTGTCGTCTGTATTGACTGTGATCTTTGCCGTTTCCATGGGCGGGCCGCCGGCCTTTTCCACATAATAGGCCATGCCGATGCCCGATAGCTCGCCCCGCAGCGCGCGCTCCTCCTTGCGGGCGGGAAATGCACTCCAACCCGCCAGCCGTTGCGCCTCACGCATGACGGCAAGGAAATCGCCGCTGTCATAAGTAAAGCCACCCGCAGTGGTGTAGGGCATCTGCGCGGGCTTGATGAAATTGCGGGCGCGCAGTTCATCGGGCGCTATGCCCATTTCGCGCGCCGCGGCGTCAACCAAGCGTTCGATAATATAGGCCGCCTCCGGCCGCCCCGCGCCGCGATAGGCGTCCACCGGCACGGTGTTGGTGAACACCGGCTTGACGTTGAGATACATCACCGGGATGGCGTACACCCCAACCTGCAATCCGCCCGCGCCAATCGCATGAACGCCGGGCCCCATTACCGAGGCGTAGGCGCCGGTATTGCCGGTGGTGTGCACACGCACGGCCAGCATCATTGCGTTCTTGTCCAACGCCATTTCCGCGTCGTTCACCTGATCGCGGCCCTGATTGTCGGATAGAAAGGATTCACTGCGATCAGCGGTCCATTTGACCGGCCGTCCAATCCGCTTGGCGGCCCACAGGGCGGCGATTTGCTCAGGATACAAAAACGCCTTCATTCCAAAACTGCCGCCCACATCATAGGTGCGCACCCGCATCTTTGATTCTGGAATATGAAATACGGATTCCGCCGCCAGCCCGCGCCAGCGGAACACGCCCTGGGTCGCCGTGTGCACGGTATATTGATCCGCCAACGGATCATATTCGGCAATCACCATGCGCGGCTCCATGGGATTGGCCACCAGCCGGTTATTCACCAGGCGGAGCTTTGTCACATGATGCGCGCGCGCAAACGCCGCATCGGTGGCGTCCCGGTTGCCCAGTTCCCAATCGACCACCAGATTTCCCGGCGCCTCTGGCCATATCTGCGGCGCGCCGGGGGCAAGCGCCGCCACAGCATCCGTGACGGCTGGCAGTTCTTCATACTCCACCTCCACCAGATCGGAGGCGTCACGGGCCTGGCGCCATGTATTTGCAATCACCATCGCGACCGGATCACCGGCATGGCGCACAATCTCCGTGCACAGCGCCGCGCGGTGCGGCGTTACATTGCCGGGACCGCCATTGCGGCCGGCCAGCACGGCGATACACGGCATGCTTCCAAGGCCTGCTGAAGCCATATCCTTTCCGGTAAGCACCGCGATCACGCCGGGCGCTGACGCCGCCGTTCGCACACTAATGTTCAGAATGCGGGCATGGGCGTGTGGCGAGCGGACAAAGCAGGCATAGGCCTGATCCGGCACATTCACATCATCGCCGTATTTTCCCTTGCCAATAATAAAACGGTCATCTTCCGTGCGCCGATACGGCTGGCCAACTGCAAACACGCCCATAACTATTATTTCCTGTTGATCATTGCGGGTTCATCGCCGCCACTTCCGGCAGCACTTCAGCTATCAACAGCCTGGTTTGCTCATGCATTTCTTCGGCATTGGCGGCAACCGGGCGCAGGATAAACTTATGCGCCCCCGCGGCAATAAATTCGCGCAGGCGCGCAACAATGTCCCCCGCCCCGCCAACGGCGTAATAGCCGCGTGGATCATCCTTGACGCGTTTTGACAGTACCGCAAGATTGCGCGCCATGGGCGCATCGTCCCAGCCGCCAAATCTGAATGCAAAGCCCGCACCATAATGATCCGCGTCAATCTTGCGCCCGGTTTGGGTAAGCGCCTGTTTAATCCCCGCTATCACGGGGGCGATTTGGGCTGGCGTTTCGAGGCCCGCCTGCCAGCCAGTGCCATAGGTGGCGGTGCGCCGGATGGCACCCTCTGCCGAGCCGCCGACCCACAATGGAATATCGCTTTGCACCGGGCGGGGCGAGATTGAAACGTCCTTATACTGAAAAAATTCCCCCTCGAATGTCACGCTTTCCTGCGACCATAGTTGCGAAATAAGGGCCAGGCATTCATCAGTTCGCACGCCGCGCCGCCTGGTGGTGCGCCCGGTCGCCTCCCATTCCGGCCCGATGGCGCTGCCCACGCCAAAGGCGGGCAGCAGGCGGCCATTGCTCAGCACATCGATAGTGGCGCATTGCTTGGCCAGCAAAAGCGGGTCGCGCAGGCCGGCCGATGCGACATTCATGCCGAATTTTAGCCGCCTGGTGGCCCCGGCCAGGGCCGCCATGACGCTCATGCATTCCAGATGCGGGTCTTTGGAGACGATCCGGTCGGACTGCCAGATCGAATCGACGCCGCCCTCCTCGCACAAGCGAACCCAGCGCCAGAACCCATCTGCATCGTTAAAAGGAAAATTAGCAATGCCCAATCCCACGCCATATGTCACGGTGTTAATCCCTGATTATTCCGCCTGGGGAAGCATAGCATGGGTGGATGAACCCCGCCCAGCTTATTGGGAAATCAGCGCGGAGGAATATCCGCACTGGGGATTTTCAGAACGCTTTCCACCATATGCCGGAGAAAACGGTCGGTGGCGGCGGCGTCGCGGTGCGCGAACTGCATCAGCGCCACCATATGCGCATCGCCAACCACCATACGCGCCGCATCCTCGGCATCGATATCAGCCGCCACCGAACCCGCAGCCTTGCCCTTCAAAATGACTTCGCGCAGTTTACTTATTACCCGTTCCTGAAAGTCAAGATATTTGGGCCAGGTATCGTCGCGTATAGAAGTGCTCCATTCGAGCCACACCCGGATAATGTCCGTATGGCTGTTGGCGGCATCGGCAAATGTGCGCACCAAATTGTACAAAGCGTCGCTGATGTTTTGTGCAGGATTGCCCGCACTATTCACCATATCCGTTAGGTAGCTGTCGATCTGGTTAAGGACTTCGTTGACCAGATTTTCACGGCTGGGAAAATAATTGAATACCGTCGCTACCGACACCCCGGCCTCGCGGGCGATCTCCGCATGGCTGGCGCGACCGATCCCAAGCCGCGCAAACACCCGCACACCGCATTCCAGCAACTGGGCGCGGCGGTGATCCGGCTTCATTCTCTGGCGGCGGGGCAGCGCATTCATCTGGCAGAAATAAGCGATTTCCAACACTCTGTCGAACTATTATCAGGGTTTAACGCCTGATTTCCGGCGCTTTAAATAATTGTTGACATACGCATCAGTAATATATTGACTGATCTATCAATAAGAGTGGGAGCAGTGTGCTTCAATCAATCACGCCTGCCCTGGCAAGTCATCCGGCGGGCATAACGGAGGATCGTATGGGCGTCGACATTAAAGTAGATAAGCTGAAGCCGTTGCCGGGTGATGCGCCCAGCAATTTGGAGGCGCTCGAACGGTATGAGCAAGGCTTCCATGCCCATGGCCAGATCTGGGGCGAAATTCTGCAAAAGAATTTTGAGCGCTGTCGATAGCTAATTAACATGTCCGATTAGTTGACGCATGATATGTCCGATTACGCTTGTGCTTAAGGGCGGCTCGCGCCGCTCGGGCTACGCCCTCCCGGCGCGAGCCGCCCTTAAGCGGCGATTT
>CAMTWQ010000010.1:0-3357 GCA_947085465.1 uncultured Alphaproteobacteria bacterium | reverse complement strand
TCTACTAGACCATTTCCTGATCGGAGTGAATCACTCCGATCAGGATAAAAATGGTCTAACACATTCAATTAGAGCCCTTCTTATCCGGTCAGGTTGCTTCAACCTGACCGGGAAGGGCTCTAGCTTAAATGCAAACGGGCCGCCCAAAAGGTGGCCCGTTCTGTGTACGGGACAATTTTTCGTGATAAAACCCATTTTCCCGTTTTAGGGGGGTGCTTTTTATCTATCCCATCTATTATAAGTACTTCGTTATCTATTTTCCAAGCACACCGTTGGGCGCGTAGCGGTTTACGGAGATCAACCGGTAACTAAAGACACAAGGGAGGCTAAACGTGATTATAAAGAATCTTCTTCTCGGCACGTCGTTCGCGATGCTGCTGGCAAGCACGTCCATAGCAACGGTGCTGCCAGAGGTGGTGGACCGGCTTGGCAAAGATCTGACCCCGATGGGGTCGCAAAAGGCGGGCAACAAGGAAGGCACGATCCCGGCATGGACCGGCGGCCTGCAAGGGCCCCCCTCCAACGTCACCTACAAAATCGGCGACCGTCAGCCGGACCCGTATCCGGATGACAAGATACTGTTCACCATCACCGCGGCGAACATGGCGCAATACGCCAAGAATCTTGGCGAAATGCCGGTGGCGATGCTGAAGGCCTATCCTGATTCGTTCAAGATGAACGTCTATCAGACGCGCCGTTCCTGTGCGCAACCGCCCGCGATGTACGAGCAGATGAAGATAAATGCTCTGAACAGCACTATATCGCCGGATGCGGCGGGCCTGACAGGCGCGCTCCGTACGATTGCGTTCCCGATCCCTGGCGTGGCGCAAGAGGTAATCTGGGATCATCGCATGAAGTTCCGCGGCCACAAGGTTACCTTGAATAGTGTCAATGCGGCGCCAACCCGTACTGGCGATTTCACGCTCTATGTCTCGCAGGCCGAAGCGATATTCTCCTATATCGATCCGGCGGTGAAGAGCTTCGATGAACTCAACAATATCTGGTACAGATATATCCAGCAGACCATCGCGCCGGCGCGCAGCGCGGGCAACGTGGTTCTCATTCACGACACCATCAACCTCGCCCAGGGCGCGCGCAAGGCCTGGGTGTACAGCCCCGGCACCCGCCGTGTCCGCCGTTCGCCGAACATCGCCTATGACAATCCGGGCACCAACTCGGACGGCCTGCAGGTCACTGATGGATACGCCGGGTTTAACGGCGCCATGGATCGTTATGACTGGACCTACATTGGCCGCAGTGAATTCTACCTTGCCGCCAACAGTTACCGCATGGCGCAGACTAGCGTAAAGTACAAGGATATCTTTAAGCCTGGGCATATCAACATGGATCTGCCGCGGTATGAATTGGCGCGCGGTCACGTGATCGAGGCGAAGGTGCGCCCCGAAACCCGTCACATCTACGCCAAGCGCAAGTTCTGGCTGGAAGAGGACGGCTGGTTTATTACGCAAACCAGCGCCTATGACACGCGTGGTCAATTGTGGCGGGTGCAGGAGCAATACGGTCAGAACTTTTATGAAGTTCCGCTTTGTGATCGTGTTGGCGCGGTTGTCTATGACCTGAACGCCGGCCGGTATCTGGTTGACAGCTTTATCAACGAGGAGCCGTCATCCAATTACAATGCGGATGAACTGGAGGAGAAACGCTACACCCCGGATGCGATCCGTCAGTTGGGCGTTCGCTGAACCTTTCAATCTGCTTGCTTGAATGCAAACGGGCCGCCCAAAAGGCGGCCCGTTTCATTTTCCGCGCGCTTTGTTTAGTCCGTGCGCTTTGTTTAGTAAGAGTATTCTTCAAATACCGTGTCAAGATTGCCTTGCCATGCGCCGTGATATTGATCGAGCATGATCTCAGCGGGACAGCGGCCGGTTGCGGCGGCTTCATTCAGCACGTCGAGATAATGCTGTTCATTCAGCCCCGTAGCGCCGATGCGGGCGCGGGCCTTCAGACCGGCATTGGCGATCTTAAGCACCTCAACCGCCACGTTTTGCAACGTGCCGCCGCGAAATGGGGTGTGAAGCGCCATTTTGGGCACTGTGTCGCGCAGGATTTGCTGCTCTTGCGCGCTCCAGTCCCGCACCAGATCCCACGCCGCATCAAGCGCGGTTTGATCATACAGCAGCCCAACCCAAAGTGCGGGCAGCGCGCAGAGCGAGCGCCACGGGCCGCCGTCGGCGCCGCGCATTTCAAGGAATTTTTTCATCCGAACTTCCGGGAACAAGGTCGTCAGATGATCCGCCCAGTCGCCCATGGTTGGCTTTTCGCCGGGTAACGCCGGCAGCCGGCCCTTCAGAAAATCACGGAATGATTGCCCTGAGGCGTCAATATATTTGCCATCCCGGTAAACAAAATACATCGGCACATTGAGGGCGTACTCAACATAGCGCTCGAAGCCGAATCCCTCCTCGAATACGAACGGAACCATGCCGGCGCGATCCGGATCAGTATCCGTCCACACCTGGCTGCGAAAACTCAGATAGCCATTTGGCTTTCCCTCGGTGAAGGGTGAATTGGCGAACAGCGCGGTGGCGAGCGGCTGTAACGCAAGTGAAGTGCGGAATTTGCGCACCATATCCGCCTCGGATGAATAATCAAGATTCACCTGCACCGTGCAGGAGCGGTACATCATGTCGAGGCCATGATCGCCTCGTTTCGGCATGTAACGGGTCATAATGCCATAGCGCCCCTTGGGCATTACAGGCACATCGGCCCGCGTCCAGTTCGGTGTGAAGCCCAGCCCGAGAAATCCGATGCCGAGTTCGCCCGCCACTTCGCGCACCTGTTTGAGATGCGTGTTCACCTCGGCGCAGGTCTGGTGCAGATTTTCCAACGGCGCGCCGGAAAGCTCGAACTGCCCGCCGGGTTCCAGGCTGATGGCGCCACCATCCATGGTAAGCGCTATGATATTTTCGCCTTCCATCACCGGCTGCCAGCCAAAGCGCTGCATCCCCTCCAAAAGCGCGCGAACCCCCGCCGGCCCTTCATAGGGCAGCGTGCTACGGTCAGCCAGCCGAAAGCCGAATTTTTCGTGCTCAGTGCCGATGCGCCATTGTTCTTTCGGTTTGTTGCCGGAAGCAAGATAGTCAACAAGGTCTGACAGGCGCTCGATCTCGCCGCTCGCTGATTGTGGTCCTGACATGGCGCTTCCTCCTCAGCGGTATATTTTAGCTCAGTCTACACTGACGCATACGGCTTAGCTACTAGACCATTTCCTGATCGGATTGAATCAATCCGATCAGGATAAAAATGGTCTAACACATTCAAATAGAGCCTTTCTTATCCGGTCAGGTTGGTTCAACCTGACCGGGAAAGGCTCTAGAGCAATCTGCATTAAGTTCG
>CAMTWQ010000009.1:0-1864 GCA_947085465.1 uncultured Alphaproteobacteria bacterium | reverse complement strand
TGGCTTAACTGAGAACACGCCCTAAGGTTTGGCGCTGCAATCCACCGGCGCGCGCAGCAGATCCGGCCAAAGTGCGGCCCAGCCGTCCTGATGACCGGCGCCGGCAATCTGGCTATGGCGGATACAGGTGGAGCCGCCCGCGCGCTGGCGGTAGCTCTGGTAAATGGCCAGCGGCACAATTTCGTCTTTGGCGCCGGTGAAATGATGCTGCGGCAAAGTGGCGATGCGGCTGGCGGCGTCTGCCGCGTTAAGCGATTCCGGCATTGGGTCTACCTTGTGCAGGCGGATCAGCGCCGCATTGTCCAGATTACCGGCCACGGTGCGCAGGCTTGCCACGTCGCGCCGCCGCGCCGCCAGCAGCACGGCGATTGCCGCGCCGCCGGAATAGCCCACCAGATCAAAGCCGCTGATCCCGTGACGCTGGCGCAACCCGTCAAGAACTTCGTTCATCACCGTGATCACCTCGGGCGCAAACCGCTTGCCCGTCCAGTACGCCTCCGGGCAGGGTTCGGGCGCAATCATCTTGCTGTACTGGCAGGGCCGCGCCAGATACATGACATTGCCGCCGGGATCGGCGCTGGCCAGCGCCAGCGCCACCGGGTTTGACGGGGTTGGATCAAGCGTTGGGTCGCCGTAGTTAAAGGCATTCCCGTCACCCTCGATATAGACCGTGGCGGGGCCGCCCGGGCGCTGCACGCGCTCAAACACCGTCAGCACAAACGGATCGGCGGCGATCTCGCGCCTGGCCAATGCGCTGGTGGCGGCTATCGCCTGCGCCTTGTCCGCGCGCCCGCCCGTGCCGCATGCGGCCGGCGCGGCGCAGCACAGCAGCAGCACAATTATCTTCAGTTTCCTGCTAAGGGGCATGGCGATCAGATAACATGGCTTCGCGTCTGGAGATAGAACTTGCGTTGCGGCCGGATCACGGCGAAACTTGCGCCAGTGAGTGACGCCATCCCCATACAGATTGCCCGCGCGGCGCGGGCGCCCAGCCGGGTTTACTTTGACCGGCAGGAATTACAGGTGATTCTGCACCTTTACGGGCGCATGGTGCAGGCGGGCGAATGGCGCGATTACGCCATCGATGGGCTGAGCGGGCGCGCGATTTTCTCGGTCTTCCGCCGTTCCAGCGAGATGCCGCTTTACCGGATCGAAAAACAGCCCGCCCTGGCCGCCAGGCAAGGCCAGTACGCGGTAAGCGCCGGCAACGGGCAAATCCTGAAACGCGGGCGCGAACTGCCGCTGGTGTTGCGCATACTTGAGCGCAAACTGCTGAAACTGGTCAGCAGGGATGGGCCCGCGTCCATGAGATTCTGACTGAGTATGGCTATGCCGCCTGTTGTTTCGGATTGAAGCGCCCGTAAAAACTGTCGCCCTTCGCCGCCATGTCGCGCAGCAGCTTGTTGGGCGCAAAACGTTCGCCATAGGCCTGGGCCATGCGGTCGCATTCGCGCACAAATTCGGCTGCGCCAATAGTGTCGATCAGCGATAGCGGCCCGCCAGTATAAGGCGCAAAGCCCCAGCCCTGAATCGCGCCGACATCGGCGTCGCGCACATCGGTTAGCACGCCTTCTTCAAAACAGCGCGCGGTGTCCAGCGCCTGAACATACAGGAAGCGTTTTTTCAGCTCCTCGACATCGGGTTCTTTGGCGGACTGTTTCACCAGTTGCGCAAGGCCTGGCCACAGTTTTTTCTTGCCCGCTTCGGGATAATCATACCATCCCTTGCGGTTCTTTTTGCCCAGCCGGCCCTGTTTGACGACCATCTCTTCCAGCAGCGCATCGATAGCGCTTGGCTTATAGGCCGCGCCCAGGTCTTTCCTGGTCTGATCGGATATGTGCCACGTCAATTCCAGGCTGACCTC
>CAMTWQ010000008.1:0-34940 GCA_947085465.1 uncultured Alphaproteobacteria bacterium | reverse complement strand
GGTTTGGCCAGGCGGGATCAATGCGCAGGCCCGGCAGGACCGAATCTCCGTTCTGCCAGAATTGCAGGAAACGGTACCAGGAAAGATAGGCGGGAATTTCCTCGATCAGCGCCCGCTCATCGCCCGACAGCGCCTTGCCATATTTCGGATGTGACATCATCCAATGCGGGGTGCGCTGATAAATCAGCACTTCGCCTGCCGTTTTGGCGATTTGCGGCATAATCTGGTTGGCGCTGGCGCCGGTGCCGATAATGGCGATGCGTTTATTCTTCATATCAACCGTGTGATCCCAGCTTGTTGAATGGAACCAGGGACCGTTAAAATCCTCAATGCCGTCAAGCGGCGGCATTTGTGGAATCCGCAACAGGCCGGTGGCGCCGATGACGAAATTGGCGCTGACTTTTTCGCGGGCGCCGTCATGGCGAACTATATCGAGATCCCATTTCGTGGTCTTTTCATTCCACGTCATGGTTTCAACCGAGGTGTTGCATTGCAGCCGGGCGCCGAAATTATGGCTGCCGGCGATGTCCTTCACATATTTCAGCAGATCGGGCTGATGGCTGAAATGCTCCGGCCAGCCGCGATCCATAGCGAACGAATAGGAATATAGCAGGCTCGGCGTATCGACCCGGCAGCCGGGATATTGGTTCAGCCACCAGGTGCCGCCCGGCTCGGGATTCTTGTCATAAATGGTGAATGAGGGCAGCCCAAGCTGATCCAGCATCAGCCCGGCCAGCACGCCGGTAACACCGGCGCCAATGATCACCACATTGAACCCGGCGGGCGGGTTCAGCGGTCTAGTCTTGATCTCGGGGCCGATGGCCATTTGCTCGCGCGCCATCGGGCCATATTCGGGCGCAACTATTTCTCCGGCGCACAGGTTCATCGCCGCTTGCAGCACCGCGTCGCTGGGCGGGCTTACTGTTTTTTCGCCCCGCAGATAGGGCGGCAGCACACGCATCGCGGCCTCGGTGATCTGCGCCCGGTCGCGCAGGTCGGGAATAGCGTTCACGTCGCCTGAAAGGTGCGTGACGACGGCTGCCAGGGTGCGCCGGTCGGCTTTTGACAATAGGTCCTGAAGGTCGATGGCCATGGGTCGATCCCCTGGTTATTTTGTGAGGATACATATTTGACCATTTCCTGATCGGATTGAATCAATCCAATCAGGATAAAAATGGTCTAACATATTCAAATAGAGCCATTCTTATCCGGTCAGGTTGATTCAACCTGACCGGGAAAGGCTCTAGTTTAATCGGAACACGGACCGCCGCCCCCGCGCAAGCAAATGTTGGGGATAATCGCCAATTTGCGCTTTTGGCCGGGGAAGACTATATTAGCCTGAAATGCGCCACCCGTTTGTGGATGAGGAGCCGAGAAAATGTCACAACCATCCGCCAAATTGGCCGTTCACGACCCGTTATGGAAAGAAATTCGCGAGACGGCGACAGCCCTCACGATCAGCGAACCGGTGCTGGCGACCCTGTTATACGCCACGGTTCTGAACCAGAGCCGGCTGGAGGACGCGCTGGCCTATCAGCTAGCGCAGCGGCTGAGTACGGTCGAGACGCCTGCGCTAGCCATGCAACAACTCATCGAGGCGGCTTTCCAGGATGATCCGGAGATCGGCGCTGCGTTGCGCTCGGACCTGGTGGCGGTGTATGAGCGCGATCCGGCGTGCAAGTCGTATCTGGAGCCATTGCTGTATTTCAAAGGTTTTCATGCGTTGCAAGGCTACCGCATCGCCAATTGGCTGTTGCGGCGCGGGCGGCGTGGCATGGCCATGTATCTGCAAAGCCGCATTTCGGAAGTTTTCGGCGTTGATATTAATCCCGCCGCGCGGATTGGCCGCGGCATCTTTATGGATCACGGCACCGGCGTGGTGGTTGGCGAGACCGCTGTGATTGAGGATGGCGTGTCTCTGCTGCAAGGGGTGACCCTGGGCGGCACCGGTAAAGAGGGCGGTGACAGACATCCAAAAATCCGCAAGGGCGTTCTGATCGGCGCCAATGCCTCTATCCTCGGTAATATCGAAGTTGGCGAATGCGCCCGTGTTGGCGCGGGCAGTGTGGTGCTGATCAATGTGCCTGCGCATTGCACGGCGGCTGGCGTACCTGCCAAGATTGTCGGCTGTGCTGGCTCTGATGCGCCGGCGCGCGAGATGCAGCAGGATTTCTCTGTCGGTGAGGCAGAGGACGGGCTGACATAGTTGGTCCTGGCATTCTAATGCCGGTGTTATCTAATGCGGGTGTTATCTAATGATCGTGGGGCGCGCCTGAGTGCGCATCGCGCACCTCTGCTTCGATAATTATATTTCCGGCGCGGGCGAATTGCAGGGTAAGCGTTAGGGGTTTTCCGGTGATCAGCGGCGTGGACAGATCAAACAGCATGGCGTGCATGCCGCCGGGCTTCAAAGTAACGGAAGCGCCCGGCGCAATGCTGACTCCGTCAAGTTGCCGCATCCGCACCACATCGCCTTCGATGATGTTGGCATGCAGCGCTACCCAACCGGCGCCATTGGCGCTTAGCCCCAATAGTTTGTCTTCGGCGGGGCCTTCATTGCTCAGCGTGAAATAGGCGGCGCCAGTTCGTTGCGCGCCTATGCTGGGTGGCGCCCAGACATCCGTGATGCGGATCGATCCCGCCTTATACTCTTCAGCCCTGGAACCGGATGTGGCGAGGCAGAGCGCCAGCACGGCCAGGACCAGCAGAAGACGTTTGGTATGGCTCAAAACATGCTCCGGGGCAGGGGAGATACGTCATCAGAGCCATACAAGGTAAGTTGCGTATACGCAAGCACTCAGGCTTGATCATCGGGCCTGCCTGTGTCGCAGCCCGCATCGCCGCGAACGCAACCGCAGTCGGGAAAGACTTCTTCGACCAGATAGTCCAGATATTTTGTAACCGCCGCGCGCAACACATCCTGACCGGAGAGATCAAGCTTGGCAGCCGCTACATGTATACGGTGATAAAGTTCGGGGTCAATGCGCAACGTTACGGCTTTGACCCGCGCATTTTTACCACGGCTTGCCGGAATGGCAGGCAATTTTACGGGTGCGCAAACGCCCGTGGATGTTTTCTCCATCGGAGTTGGGGTTTGGGATGGATTTTCTGATAGTGAAAATCCGCTGCTGTTCACGCTATCCTCAGTGTTGTAAGTCCTGGTGACAGCGGGTGACGGCGAAGCCTCGCCCTTGCGGGCAATCAGGCCACCATGCAGTGATGTAAATGCGGCGGTGCTCATGACAAACCTCTATTGAATTTGGTTGCAGCGGCGCAAAACTATTGCCAGCGTCGGCCGAAGCTGGACACGGCGCGTAGTGTTGGCGCAAAGCGTGATGCTGGTTTCGACGGGGGTTTCGACGGGTCCGAATTTTTATCGCCCCGGTTTGAGGCAAAACCGCGTTCCTCCGCATCCGACATCGCGGCCAGAACGTTTTGCCACAAAGCGCGGCTTGGGGCCGGATGGCTTTCTTCCTGCCCGGGCGAGGACTCTGAAGCGGACGCCTGACTTTCCAGCGCCTTCAATGTCCCTTCAAGAGCAGCTTCCAAGGTAATTGGTTCAAGGATGGCGTCATCATCACTATTATCCGGATCGCCGCGCAAGCGCCGAACGGCCTCCATCAGCAGATGCTGCGGGTTCTGCTCAGCAAGTTGCGCAGGCGCTGGGAGTTCGGGCATGACTGCATCGTTTTGGAATGCGACGGGCGCGTTGTTGATATCCAGTATATCCTGCGTGACCGCTGCAACCCCTGCTGGGAAATATTCTGGCTTGTCAGTGGCGCCAAACGTTTCCAGACCGGCAAAAGGATCCTGAAATTCACGCGGCGCGTGGTCAAGTCTAGCCAGACGGTCACGCATATATTCCCATAGCTCACGGACTTCTTTCGCCGATGCGCAGTTCGTATTATATTCCATTACCGTGCGGCCATCAGTCATGCTGGCGGCGAAATCCACGCGGTGATGCAACGTAATTGGCGCGACGGTGCCATGCTGTGACAGCGCGACCGCCGCCTCGGCTGTGATTTTGGCGCGCGCCGTTGCGGCGTTAAGGACAAAGATCATCGGCTTGGCGTGCGACTCGACAATTTCAACGGTCGCGCCAACGGCGCGCAAATCATGCGGCGACGGGCGGGTGGGCAGAACCACCAAATCCGCATGACGCACCACGTTTGAGATTGCTTGCGTTACGGCAGGCGGCGTATCGATAAATACCAGCTTGAATCCCTGCGCCCGCAAACTTTCCAAGTCGGTATGCAGGTTGTCAAAGCGCGCGCTCACAAATGCAGGCGTTTCCGCCGCACGGGCATTCCACCATTTGGCAAGGCTGCCTTGTGGATCAGTATCGATAAGCGCCACCGGCCCAGCGCCGCTTAAATCGGCTTGCACGGCCAAGTGGCCGGACAAGGTTGTTTTGCCGGAACCGCCTTTTTGCGACGCGAGCACAATGACACGCATATTCTCTCCTTTCGGTAACCCCCGCTGCCCTTCCCCGGACATGGGGGATGGGGCCGGTAGCTTTGCGTCCCGTCATTCCTGGCGGGTTGCCGTTTCGAGGAGGGGTGCGGCCTTGAAGATCACAGGTGCTACCCCCCGGTCCTACCCATGTAACTCCTAACGCCTTAAATTCCAGTAAAACCAAACCGGAGTGGTTATTTGTTACAGTCCTGAAAATATTATGAAATTGTTGACTATGTTTGCTTTTTACCCGTGAGCCGCCCTATTCTGCTTATTAAGGATAAAATGCAGGGGAAGTGGGAAACAATGACCAAATGGATCGAGGCGTCCGAGGTGCCGGCGTTGATAAAGCCGGGCATGCATGTGTTCGTTGGCGGCAGCGTGATGGAGCCGCTGGCGTTGCTGGCGGCGCTGAAAGAGGCGCCGGAGGCAAGCAGCGGGGTGACCTATATCACCAATCCCGTCCCAGGGTTGAGTCGTATTGACTATGCAACCTTCCATCCAAAAGCGCGTGTTATCACCAACTTTATGTCGGACCGGATGCAGAAATCTTTTGCGGCGGGCAAGATTGATTTCATTCCGATGCAATATCATCAACGCGATATTTTTGTGCGTGGGGGTCTCAAGATTGACGTGGCCCTGGTGCAATACGGCCCGCCGGACAGCGAGGGGATGTGCAGCCCAGGCTATGGCGTCGATTTCGTTCCCGCAGTGCTCGAAAGAGCGCCGCTCATCATTGCCGAGATTAACGAAGCCCTGCCCGTGCCGCCTGGTTTGCCGAAAACCCATATTTCGAAATTTCACTATGCGGTTAAGTCAAACACGCCAATGCAATTACTGCGCGTTGCGCCTATCGATGATGTGTCGCTTAAAATCGGCGCCAATATCGCAAGTCTTGTCAAAGATGGCGACTGCCTGGAAACCGGCGTCGGCGCGGTTCCCAACGCGGCGCTTAGCGCACTAGCAAACCGGAATGATCTCGGCATTCATTCCGGATTGATTTCCGAAGGCGTGATGGCGCTGGCCAAATCCGGTGTTATTACCGGCGCTCGAAAGTCCATCGACAAAGGAAAAATCATCACCGGCATCGTTGCGGGCGGTAACGAGGTAATGAATTGGGCGGCTACCTGGCCTGATATCCTCTATAAGACAGTGGACTATACTCATGATGTGGCGCTGCTTGGGAAGATCGATAATTTTATCGCCATCAATGGGGCGGTTGAGGTCGATCTGTTTGGTCAATTGAATTCCGAAATGGTTGGCGGACGGCAAATCAGCGGCACCGGCGGCTCGGTCGATTTCATGCGCGGCGCGCTGCGCTCCAAAGGCGGGCGGGGGATTGTCGCCTTCACCGCGACCGCAGTGGGCGGCAAGCTGTCACGGATCGTGCCGGCGATCAGCAGCGATGCGGTGGTGACCGCCCTGCGCACGGACGCGGATTATTTCGTCACCGAATATGGCGTGGCGCATGTGCGCGGCCAGCCATTGCAGGGAGCCGCCGAGCAGTTGATCGCTATTGCCGCGCCGCAATTCCGCGACGGTTTAAAAGATGCGTGGAAGGAGCGGATTAAACGCATCACCGGCGCGTGAAGATAGATCAGTTGAAATGCCCGCCGCTTACATCGCCACCACGACGCGACCGACCACGGTGCGGTCCTGAATCATGCGCAGCGCCTCATGGGCGCGCTCCAGCGGGATCTCGGCGCAGACATAGGGATGAATTTTGCCGGTCTCTGCCCACTGATCGACCATGGCGATATTCTCGCGGCCCTTTTCTGGATTGCGCCGGCCATATTCACCGGCGCGCACGCCGACAATGGAAAAGCCCTTGATCAAGGGCATGTTCACCGGCGCGCTGGGAATGCGGCCCGAGGTAAAGCCGATAATCAGCAGCCGCCCGCCCCAGTTGATGCAGCGCACAGATTCATCGAACACATCGCCACCGACTGGATCGTAAATCACATCGGCGCCGTTACCAGCGGTTAATTCCTTCACCTTTTCGCGGAAGCCGTTCTTAAAATCCTTGCCATAATTGATCACATGATCGGCGCCGTATTTGGTGACATAGGCAAGTTTTTCATCCGAGCTGCCGGTGCCGATGACCTTGGCGCCCAGCATCTTGCCCACCTCAACCGCGGCCAGCCCCACGCCGCCTGCTGCGCCATGCACCAGCAGCGTCTCGCCCGCCTGCAACATGCCGTTGCGGATCAGCGCCACTTGCGCCGTCAAATAGGCTGAGCGGAACGAACAGGCCTGACCATAAGTTAGGGGTGTGGGTTTGCGGCGCAGGCTGCTTTCATAGACATTCACCTCTTCCGCAAAGCCGCCGCCGGTCAGCATCCCGGCCACCACTGCGTCACCGATCTTCCATTGGGTGACGCCTGGCCCCAACGCCACCACATCGCCCGCGAATTCGCTGCCCGGGATATAGGGCAGCGGCGGCTGATACTGATATTTTTTCTGGATCATCAAAATATCTGGAAATTGCGTTGAGGCGGCGCGAATGCGCACCCTTACCTCACGCTCGCCCGGCGGCGGTAATTCCACCTCTTCCAGTCGCATGACCGAAATATCAAGACTGTTCTCACGCACCAGCATCGCCCGCATCGGTTTTCCCTCCGTTGATTTTATTTTGATTAGTTTAGCCGATCCTGCCCAAAACCGGAAAGATTTCCAGCAGCAGATAGCTCAGGCTTTGCAGCGAGCCGGACAGGATCAGAACGCCGGTGGCGATCAACAGGCCGCCGGTGGCAATCTTCAGCTTGTGCAGGTGTTGCCGGAAACGGTGCATGAAGCGCATGAATCCGCGCATCCCATAGGCCGAAAGCAGGAAGGGAACGCCAAGGCCAAGTGAATATGTCATCAGCAATGTTATCCCGTAGCCCAGGGTGTCCTGGCTCGCGGCAACGGCCAGGATGGCGCCTAAAATTGGCCCAATGCATGGCGTCCAGCCAAACGCAAACGCCAGCCCCACCACATAGGCGCCCAGCAGGCCGCGCCCACGCACATCCGGCGCAAAGCGCGCCTCGCGGTTAAACAGTGCGATGCGAAACAGCCCCGTAGTATGCAAGCCGAACAATATGATGATAACGCCGGCCAGTTGGGACAGCAGATCCAGTTCACTAATAATCAGCCGGTTGAGCGCCGATGCGGAAGCGCCGAGCAAGGTAAACACAGTGGTAAACCCAAGCACGAAGGCGATGGCGCCAGCCATTACGCTGCGTAACAGCTCAGGGCTGAGCGTTGCGTTCTCAGTCAGCTTGTCGAGGGATACGCCAGCAACGAAGCATAGATAGGCTGGCACCAGCGGCAGCACGCAGGGTGACAGGAAACTTATCAGTCCGCCAAGCGCCGCTGCCAGATAGGTGATGTCGATACCGATCATGCTTAATCCTGGCTCAAAGCCGCATTGGCGGCCCATCCGGCGCCAAGCGCAATCAAAACCGCCAGCAAGCCATATAAAAACGGCTGCTCTGTGGCTAACCTGAAAATGCCGCGTTCAATGCCTATTTTATGCACGAACAATGGCGAGGTTTGCGCGCTTGTTATTTGTCCGCCGCGCAGCAAATACACCTCCACCTTATAAACGCCAACAGGAACATTGGCGGGAAGTTTCACAGTCCAGCGAAACAGCCGCTCACCTAAAAATGTCACTTTGCCAATTTCGTCGCGGTAGTTCTCGCTATTGGCGAACAACTGAATCAGCGCCCGGCGGTAATCGTCTTCCACAATAGGGTCATCGGCGCCGGCAGCGCGTTCTAGCGGAAATCGCAGAAATTCCGTGCCTATTTGATGCCTAAGTAAAACGGTTTCTCTGGCGATCTCGCGCAATGGCCCGGTGCTTGCGACCGCATAAAACCCAGGCACGCCGCCAAACTGCACCGAGCGGCGATTGACCCAGATTCCGGCCGTGCGTTGTTTGTTACGTGTCACTACGGAAACGGGCGGCCCGCGCACGACAATCGCTATGTCATAGGTTTCAAATGGCGACAGAGTTGGATCATCGCTGGTTTCGCCAACCGCGCCGAACACCAGTATTTCGCTGCCGGTAAAGCTTGATGTGATCGAAACAAGATGTTCTGACAGGCTTGTGACAAGTTCTTTGGCGTTTGCCGGCCCGCAGGCGGTGGCCTGAAAAAGCAAAGCCGTCAGAAACAAAAAGCAGTTTCGCATGTTCATGGACGAAGCACTGAAATCACAAACAGATCATCGGGCGTGGCCACCAGCCCGTATCCCATCCGCGCGCCAACCAGCAGCACCAGCAACGCCAGAAGGCCACGCAATTGCTCCGCCTTTAGCTTCAATCCAACCCGCGCGCCCCATTGAGAACCGATCACGCCGCTAACAATCAAAATCAACGCCAGCACCACATCGACTGCTTGTGTATTAATCGCATGCAAAATAGTGGCGACACTGGCAACACAGGTAATCTGAAACAGCGAGGTTCCGATCACCACATTGGTCGGCATGCCAAGCAGGTAAATCATCGCCGGCACCAATATGAATCCGCCGCCCACGCCCATAATCGAGGCGAGTAGACCGCCCACGACGCCAATCACCAGAACGGGGATGGCGCTGATATACAGCCGTGAAGGGCGAAACCGCATTTTTAGCGGCAATCCGTGCATCCATAAATGCCGGTGCAATTTTCGCCGTCCCATGCCGGGTGTGCTGGCCCGGCGAATGCTGCGGACACTCTCCGCAAGCATTAGGCTGCCGATCGATCCAAGAAACGCCACATAGGCAAGTGATATCACCAGATCGATCTGCCCGCGAATGTTAAGCAGTCGAAACAGTTCAACTCCCGGCACGCTGCCTAGCAGGCCACCTGCAATCAGCACGGCGCCAAGCTTGAAATCAACTGAGCGTTTCCAATTGGCGAGCATCCCGGAAAATGACGAGGCAACCACTTGATTCGCGCCAGTCGCCACGGCCACAGCGGGTGGGATGCCGGTAAAAATCAGTAAAGGCGTGATCAAAAATCCGCCCCCCACCCCAAACAGGCCTGATAGGAAGCCAACGGCCCCCCCCATTGCCAGTAAAAGCAATATATTTACCGATAATTCTGCAATTGGCAGGTAGATTTGCATACTCTGGTCTAGGCGCCCCTGTTTGCACCCTGATTTGCGCGTCTGCATTATGTTATGGAGTGGAGGTATTGCATAGTGCGGAGTTGGGATTTCTATAGGATATTGGATCCAGCCTCCACTTAGAGGAGAAGCTCATGCCGGTTTACCAAGCTCCCTTGAACGAGTTCCGCTTTTTACTGCGCGAGGTGCTCGGCCTTGAACGGCTCAGCAACCTGCCGGTCTATGCGTCCGCCGGTCCGGATTTGCTGGAAGCTGTGCTGGCGGAAGGCGCTAAAGTTTGTGAGGAAGTGTTGCAGCCGCTTAACCGCGCCGGCGATTTGCAGGGCTGCACCCGCAATGCGGATGGCTCGGTCACTGCGCCCGATGGCTTCAAAGGCGCCTACCGCACCTTTGTTGATGGCGGGTGGCCCAGCCTGAACTGCGATCCGGCATATGGCGGCCAGGGCATGCCGGTGGTGCTGGCGATGGCGTTCAATGAAATGGTCACATCGAGCAATATGGCGTTTGGCATGTATCCAGGCCTGACCCACGGCGTTTATGAGGCGCTGCACCAGCATGGTTCAGATGCATTGAAAAATATTTATCTGCCGAAACTGACTAGCGGCGAGTGGACCGGCACCATGAACCTGACCGAGCCGCATTGCGGCACCGATCTGGGGCTGATGCGCACCAGGGCCGAACCGCAAAAAGATGGCAGCTATAAAATCAGCGGACAGAAGATTTTCATTTCCGCCGGTGAACATGACCTGGCCGAAAACATCATTCATCTGGTGCTGGCCAAAATCGTTGGCGGGCCGGAAGGGATCAAGGGCGTTTCGCTGTTCGTCGCGCCGAAATTCCTGGTCAATGCGGATGGCAGCCTGGGCGCGCGCAACGGGGTCAGTTGCGGCTCCATTGAAGAAAAAATGGGGATTCACGGCAATTCAACCTGTGTGCTGAATTATGATGGCGCGGTTGGATTTCTGGTGGGAGAGGAACATAAAGGCATGCGCGCCATGTTCACCATGATGAACGAGGCGCGGCTGCTGGTTGGTCAACAGGGCCTGGCGCTTTCGGAAGTGGCTTATCAAAATGCCGTGATATATGCGCGTGACCGCTTGCAGGGGCGCGCACTGACGGGGGTTGCCGCGCCGGATAAATCCGCCGATCCGCTGATTGTGCATCCCGATATACGCCGTATGCTGATGAATCAGAAAGCCTTTAATGAAGGCGCGCGGGCGTTCTCCATGTGGATCGGGGTGCAGGCGGATATTTTACGCGCTGGCGCTTTGGGCGCGGAAAAGGCCGATGACTACATGGCGCTGCTGACGCCGGTGGTGAAGGCGTATCTGACCGATCAGGGTTTCGCCAACTGCGTTAACGCGCAGCAAATTTATGGCGGCCATGGGTATATTGCCGAGCAGGGCATGGAGCAATTTGTCCGCGATGCGCGCATCGCCATGATCTATGAGGGCGCCAACGGCATTCAGGCGCTCGATCTGGTTGGCCGCAAGCTGGGCGCCAATAGCGGGCGGGCGGTGTTCGCGTTTTTTGCCGAGGTGGACGCCAGTATGGCCGAATGCGCGGCGGAACCAGAGATGGCGGAATATTGCCTGGCCCTGAAGGAAGTGCGCGGCAGGCTTGAGGCGGCGACGATGTGGTTTCTGGAAAAGGGCGTGGAAAATCCCAATCATCTGGCCGCCGGCTCCACCGATTATCTGCATCTGTTTGCGCTGACGGCGCTTGGCCTGATGTGGCTGCGCATGGCGCGCGCCGCCCATGCCGGGTTGAAAGCGGGCACCGGCGATGCGGGATTCTATGCCGCCAAGCTCGCCACCGGGCGTTATTTCATGCAGCGTGTGCTACCGGATAGCGCGGCCATGCTGATCAAGATCAAAACCGGCGCGGATGCGATGATGGCGCTGGATGCGGATGCGTTCTGAGAACGCCGAGATAAACATGAGGATTTAATGATCACGCGTAAAGCTTCCTGGATGGATGAATATCTGGAGATTTTTTCAGATAGCGTGCGCAAGTTTTTTGAGCGCGAGGCCATCCCGCATAATGAACGCTGGAACAAGGAAGGCAAGATCGACCGCAACTTCTGGAACAAAGCGGGCGATGCGGGATTGTTATGCGTCACCATCCCGGAGGAATATGGCGGCCCGGGCGGTGATTTCCGCCATGAGGCGATCGTCGTGCAGCAGGAGCAATGGACGCATTTTTCCGGCTGGGGCAACAGTGTGCATAGCGGTATTTGCGCGCCCTATATTCTGGCTTATGGCACCGAGGAACAGAAAAAGCGCTGGCTGCCCAAGATGGCGACAGGTGAAATGGTCGCCGCCATCGCCATGACCGAGCCGGGAACGGGATCAGACCTGCAAGCGGTGCGCACCACGGCCAGGCGTGACGGCAACGGCTATGTGATCAACGGCCAGAAAACCTTCATTACCAATGGTCAGCATGCGGACTTAATCATTACCGTGTGCAAGACTGGCGACATTGGCGGCGGCGCCAAGAATGTTTCGCTGGTGGTGGTCGAGGCGGATAAATCGCCCGGCTACCGGCGTGGACGCAATTTGGACAAGATTGGCCTGCACGCCGCGGACACATCGGAACTGTTTTTCGATGACGTGCATGTGCCGCCGGAGAATCTGCTCGGCGGCGATGAGGGGCGCGGCTTTTATCAGTTAATGCAGCAATTGCCGCGTGAACGGCTGATTATTGCCCTAGGCGCGGTTGCCGGCATGGAGGCGGCGATTGATGTCACCGTTGAATATGTGAAGAGCCGCAAGGCGTTCGGAAAGCCGTTGCTGGATTTTCAGAACACGCAATTTGTGCTGGCCGATTGCAAGGCCGAGGCGGTGGTCGCGCGCAGCTTTGCCGATGACTATGTGGCGCGCCTGATGAAGGGCGAGTTGAGCGCGGAGGAGGGCGCTGTGGCGAAACTTTGGGCCTGCGAAACCCAGTGCAGGGTCGTTGATAAATGCCTGCAATTATTTGGCGGCTATGGCTACATGATGGAGTATCCCATCGCCCGCATGTACGCCGATGCGCGGGTGCAGCGCATCTATGGCGGCACCAGCGAGATCATGCGCCTGCTGATAGCGCGCGCTTTGTAAAACGCGGGCGGGGTTCAGCCAAAGCCATAGCCTTTGGCTTCGGTTTCATGGCCAAAAATATCCTTGGTGTAATGCTCGCGGCCGTCCAGTGACGCGCGCGCACCCCAGCCCAGTTCAAACAGCCACTTTGACGGATTGGCGGCGTAAAACGTAAAGGCCTCGTCATTGGAATGCTTGCCAAGCTGCATCGCCACATCGATCTTGCGCTGGCGGACCAGGCTATGGGCAATGCCAAGGTCGTTCAATTCGGTATATTCGATCATCAGATGATTGATGCGTTTGACGCTTGGGCCAAGGCCGAACGCCACCGAATGCTGGCGGCCGTTGGCGCGCAGAAAAATCGGCGCGGCCACCCGGCCATTGGGCAGTTTGATCCTGTATTCCTGCCCGCCCGTCAGGCCGATCGTATGATAGAATTTCAGCGCGGCGGCAATGTCGTCCTGGCGCAGAATGCAATGGCCAAGCCCCAGGCCCTCGGTCACAAAGCGTCCAAACATCGGCCGTCCGGGGTGGAAGGGTTTGTGGGCGTCGACCTGCGGTGAATAAAAGATTTCCGTTGGATTGCCGCCCGGGTCTTTCAGTTTCATCAGGCCGAGCACCCGGCGCTCGGCGGCGTCGGCGTCAGAAGCGATCTCAAACGGGATTTTTGCGTCACTTAGTTGCTGCGCCATGGCGTCGAATTCCTCCGGCCCCGGCACCCGCCAGCCCAGATAGGCGAGATCGTCGCCCCCATCCACATGCACGGTGATGCGATGGTGCCACTTGTCCATGCGCAGATAAAACCGGTCTTTTTCACCTTCATCGACCAGTTGCATGCCAACAATTTCCGCCGCATAGGCCTTCCAGGCGTCTGCATCGCTGACGGAGATGCCGAGATAGCCGAGTTCTGTTACACGCGCCATGCCCTATCCTCCCTGATCCGGTGAAGTTTTGCTTCAACACAGTTTATGTTAATGTAGCAATGCCCCCGGACAAGGGGAAGAATATTGTGCGGCTGAGGAATAGCGAGTTGAGCGCGGCGGAGGCGCTGTAAATGGTAACGGATCAAATCATTGCTGATTTGCGGCGGATCGCCGCGGATTTTTCCGGACAGCGCGCCATGCGGCAGGTGCGTGGTCATCTGGAGCGGGCGGATTTTGATCTACTGGCGCAGGCGGGCTTTCTTAGGACCGGTCTTGGCGCAAAAGATGGCGGATTGTGGCTTGGGGTACGCCAATCGACGCGGCCCTATGCGGAAATGATCCGCGTGATTGCCATGGGCGATCCCAGCGTGGCGCTGGTGGCGGCGATGCACCCTTGCGTGCTGGCGATCTGGTATGCGGCGGGCGATCCGCCGCCGGAATTGGCGAGCCTCTGGCGCGCGCAATCTGACTGGGTTTTTGGCACGGTCAAAGCCGGCGCCTGGTGGGGGACGGTTACGTCTGAACCGGGTTCGGGCGGCGATATTATGAAAACCCGCGCGATCGCAAAACCAACCGGTGAAGCGGGGCGCTATCTGCTATCGGGCGAAAAACATTTTGGCAGTGGCGCAGGCATTTCGAAATATATGTTCACCACCGCCATTGCGGCGGGCGAAACAGTGCCCGATGTTTTCATTCTGGGCGTCGGCGACGCCAAATGGGATGGCTCCGAAGGCGTCACGCTGGCTGCCGAATGGGATGGCCATGGCATGAGCGCCACCCAGTCGCACGCCTTCACCTTCAATGATTTTCCAGCCATTCGCAACGCCTGGCCCGGCAGCATGATGCAGTCTGTGGCGTCCGCCACCCAGTTAGGCGGCTGCCTGTTTACGGCGGTGATCGTGGCCGTTGTCGAACAGGCGCTAGACTATGCGCGGGAAAAGCTGGCGGCGAAATCCGGCGATATGCGCCCCTATGAACGGGTGGAATGGGTGCGCGCGGAAAACGAGGGCTGGCTGATCCGTCAGGCCTATGAGGGTATGCTGAATGCGGTGGAAAGTGGCGCAGGCGGCATCGCCGCCACCGCGCGTGGCAAGGCGGCGGTGGCCGAACTGGCGGAAAGCTGCCTGGGCCGCATCAGCCGTGTGGTGGGCGGCGCCAGTTTTTCACGCGCCAGCCCACTTGGCCGCTGGGCGCAGGATGTGCGCGCGCTGGGCTTTTTGCGCCCGCCCTGGGGCCTGGCCTATGACCAGTTGTTTGCGCTTTCGTGGATGAAATGACCGGGCTTATACCAACGGCCTGAGCATGTGCGGCGCCAGGCGGCCGAGGCTATCTTGCGGGAGATGCAAAGATAATATTGCTTTAGATGCACCATTCAACTATGATCATGCGCAGCACATGCACATCGGAGAAAATCCCATGACGATGGCAACGCAACGCATCCCGGTACTGGTGACGGCGAGCGAAAAAAAACGCATTGCGAAAAAGGCCAAAGACGCGGGCCTGTCCATGGGCGAGCTATTGCGCCGCGCGGCTGTTTCGTACCGGCACTCTGAGGATGACGAAGCGCTAGAGGCCATGATCGCCCAAATGCTTAAATCTACCCAGGCGGCAAATGCGGCAATTGACGACGCTTTGGCGTACATAGCGCAATCGAACAAGCGCATCGCGGCAATGGAAGCCAGGCATGCGGCGGCTCGCAAGGCGCGGCATAAAGCAAAGGCGGCTTGAATGGCTATCGCGGATAAAATGTGGGACGCCATCGCTTCCGTCATCAAAATGAATGATAAGATTGAGCAGTTGGGAAGCGCCACAAAATTACAGCACGACAAAATCAGTAATTTAACTGAACGTGTAATCCGGCTTGAAACAATAATAGAACTCGGTATGGGCGGTTTTCCACCGCCTGCGCTTCGGATCGATCAAGAAAAATAGGCTGCGCCATTTTGATTGCGGTGTCCCATCAAACAGCACGTCTGTTACTGTCACCCGCCAGGCCAGAAGATGCGCCAGCGCTTTATGAATTCCTCGGCGATCCGGTGGCGATGCGGTACACGGAGCATTCCGCAAATCTGGAAGCCTGCCGTCACCGTATCATGACGCACGAGGCCCAGCGCGTAACGCATGGATGCGCTCCCTGGGTTATCCGCGAAATCACGACCCAGCGCGTTATTGGCTGGGGCGGTCTCTATCATGATCCGTTTGACCCGGGCTGGGGCATGGAACTGGGCTATTTTTTTGCGCCTTCTGCATGGGGCCAGGGTTATGCAACAGAGCTTGGTTTGGCCTGCATTGAGATGGCGCGGCTTGAACTCAAACTGCCCGTTGTAAAAGCATTTTCGCACCCCGAAAATCTTGTGTCCCAGAAGGTTCTTGAAAAGACGGGTTTCACAAAGAAAGATTTCATCCAGCCCATGAACAGATTTCTATTCGAATTTACGTTTCCCGATACGCGACCATAGCAAGCATCCTTGCGCAAATGCGGGTGGCGTGTTCCAGTCGGGGTTAAAATATAAACCCGGGGAGAAGCCAGCCATAAAACCTATGCGCCGTGTTGTCACCGGCCATGATGATCAGGGCCGTTCGATTTTCTTTATGGATTCTGGCATTCCCGATGTGTTTGGCGGCGCCAGTTTTTCACGCGCCAGCCCGCTGGGGCGTTGGGCGCGGGATGCGCGCGCGCGGGGCAATAGATCATAAAGCTGGTCAGATGCATCTGTTTCATATTCGCGCCCTAAAAACCTCGCGGGCCTTGATCAGAACGGGCGCGAGCCGCCTGCCTGGGCACGGTGCATTTCGCGCAAGTAATTACGATCCCAGGTGTCGCGCTCATGCATCACGCAACGGTTATCCCAGAAGATCACATCGTGCTGGCGCCAGGTGTGCGAATAGATCAGGTGGGGCTGGGTCATGTGTTTCTTAAGGCGCTTGAGTAATTCCTCGCCCTCATGCGGCGCATGCTCAAACCCCTCAAGTTTGACCGTAAAGCCCGGCGTAATCCATAGCGCCAGGCGCCCCGTCACCGGATGGGTTCTAACCACAGGGTGAATCACCTCCGATTGCTTGTCCTCTGCGCTGTTCTGCATGGCGGCCACCTGCTTGACGCCCTTCATCGTCGCATAGGTGCTGGCCGGTCTCCATTTCATGTGCCGTACAAGCTTTTTTGTCTCGTCATCAAGCTCATCAAACGCCTGATACATGTTGACGAAATGGGTGCGGCCGCCCGCTTCGGGGGGCGGGATTTCGGCGCCATGCAATACCGTAACATCTGGCGGCACCGCGTAATCCTGCACGTCCGAATGCCAAAACAAAGCTTGCGTAGCAGAATTGTAGGGATCGTCTTCTACCGAGATCACCTGCTTGCCCGGTTTGCGCGTGTCTCTGTTTGATAGCAGTTGCAGGGGAAGATCGCCGACCATGGCCAGCTTGTCGCCCGCATCGTCGCGATAGAAGCGGCGGCCGAACCACTCCATAATCTCGCATTGCCGCTCGGGCGTGAGCCGGTCTTGGCCTCGCAAGATCATCAATCCGGAATGGTTGAACACAGAGAGCAGAGAGTAAATCTGGTGTCCCTCAAGTTCGTCCTGCAGGTCGATGCCGTGCAGGAATACACCGCATGGGCCGCCGGACGGCTCGACATCAATGCCTGACGCCAGGGCCAGATCGACGGCCCGAACACCGCTCATCAACACAGTATTCTGAAAATCTGCGGATTTTACTGTCCTGCTCATGGGTTCCCCCCTTGGTGATTACTCCGCCGCGCGCGCCAGGGCGTCTTCGTTCATATAATCGCGCAGGGTCGTGCCGTTATAATCGGTGCGGAACACGCCGCGGCGCTGCAATTCGGGAATCAGCATCTGGTTCAGGTCGATAAAATAGTCCGGGCCGTAATAAGACGGCGTGATCTGAAAGCCATCGCCGCCGCCTTCTTCCATCAGATACACCATATGATCAGCGACCTGACTGGCGGTGCCGATCAGTGGCCCATTGTCGGTGCCGGATAGATAGGTCGAGGCTATTTTGCGCAGCGTCACTTTGGGATCAACTTTCACCGCAGCCTCCAGCACACCCTGGATACCGGTAATTTTCAGATCAAGATCGGTAACGGGCAGATCAATATCCAGCGTATTCAGGTTGTAATTCAGATGCCCCCCGAGCAGCGCCAGCGACGCCTCGATGGGGATGCGCGCGCGAATTTCATGCTGGCGGGTAAGCGCCTCTGAAGTTGAATGCGCCACCAGCGGCTGCGCCCCCCAGATGATTTTGATCGATCGCGGATCGCGGCCATATTTCTCGGCGCGCGTGGCTATATCATCGCAAAATGAACGCATCTGTTTGGTGTTGTTGGCCCCGGCAAACACGCATTCGGCATGACGCGCCGCAAATTCCCGGCCCCGCTTAATGCGGGCGGTAATGTGGCACATCATCGCCATTAATGGTGACGCGCTGCATGGTGCGGGTTTGCGGGAAATAATCGGCAATGGCGCGATGCTGGGTGCTGCGATTATCCCAGAACGCAATCGAATTATTTTCCCACTTGAAGCGCACATGAAATTCCGGCGTCTCGACATGGCGATACAGAAATTCCAGCACTGCCGAACTTTCCTTCGGTTTCATACCAATAATTTTGGTGGTGAACACGCTGTTGACGAAAATCCCGGTGCGCCCCGATACGGGATGGGTGCGCAGCACCGGATGCACGGTTTTGGGACGCGGATCGTTTTCATTTTTGGGGCGGCCAAAGACATGTTCGCTGGCATGTTCAGCCTCAAGGCCGGAAAGGAAATTGCGCCATTTGTCCGACAGGCCCTCATAGGCCGCATGCATGCTGGCAAATTCGGTATCGCCACCGGCGTCCGGCATCACCTTCGCCAAAAGAATGGCCCCCAGATTGGGCATATTCTCAAACGATACATCCGAATGCCAGGCGCTGGCGGAATATTGAACATTCTCATCGGAATGCAGCATCAGAATTTCGGGATGCCCTTCGGGGCCGGGGATCACCGGATGCACTTGCAGACTGCCGAAACGGCGGCCAAATTGCTTGTGCTGCTCCATGCTTATGTCCTGATCGCGGAAGAAAATCACCTGATTATCCACCAGCGCGTCATGCACTTCCTGAAACGTCTGATTGCCTAAAGGCTGGCGCAGGTCAATGCCGCTGATTTCGGCGCCAAGCGCGGGACATAATCTCCGCACCTTAATGGTTTCATAGGTTTTTTTGCCGCCATCGGCGCCAGAAAGCCGGAAATGATTTTCCCACACGTCTGCATCGCCACGCGGAATTGCCGGTACGGATTTACTGTCCATTTTGTGACCTCCTGGCTGCTAACGGGATGGGATCAGCACCCGGCCCTTGTTGCCGGCAAGTCTATCTATACGTGTGGGCGGCAGGGGTACAAGTAAGATAGTAATGACTGCAAATTTGTTGATAATATGCTTAAATAGCAGGAATTCGAACCAGGGAGAAAGCCAATGACCGAAGCCTATGTGTATGACGCTGTTCGCACCCCGCGCGGCAAGGGTAAAACCAGTGGCAGCCTGCATGAGGTGCCCTCGCTTGAACTGGCGACCCAGGTGTTAAAGGCGCTGCGCGACCGCAACAATCTGGACACATCCAAAATCGATGATGTGATCCTGGGCTGTGTGGAACCGGTGCGCGAACAGGGCGCAGACATTGCCCGCATCGCGGTGCTGAACGCCGATTATGCCCAAAGTGTTGCGGGTGTGCAGATCAACCGCTTTTGCGCCTCGGGGCTGGAAGCGGTGAACATGGCGGCGGCGCAGATCATGTCCGGACAAAGCGACATGACCATTGGCGGCGGCGTGGAAAGCATGAGCCGCGTACCCATGGGGGCGGGCGGCGGCGCCTGGTCAACCGATCCGGCCATCGCCTTCAAAAGCTATTTCGCGCCTCAGGGCATTGGGGCGGACCTGATCGCCACCCGCGACGGGTTCAGCCGCGCCGATGTGGATGCTTACGCCGTCGAAAGCCAGCGCCGCGCCAAGCATGCTTGGGACAATGGCTATTTCAAAAAATCCGTGATCCCGGTGAAGGACATTAACGGCCGCGTGATACTGGACCATGACGAGCATATGCGCCCCGGCTCCACCATGCAGCAAATGGCGTCGCTTGAGCCTTCGTTCACCATGATGGGCGAAGTCGGCGGCTTTGACGCCGTAGCCATGCAGCGTTATCCGGATGTGGAGGAAATGGTCCATGTGCATCATGGCGGCAATAGCAGCGGCATCGTCGATGGCGCGGCGGGCGTCTTGCTCGGTTCGCGCGAGGCGGGCAACGCCATGGGCCTGAAACCACGCGCCCGCATCCGCGCCTTCGGCTCGATCGGATCGGAGCCGTGCATCATGCTGACCGGGCCTGCGCTGGTCACCGAAAAAG
This sequence comes from uncultured Alphaproteobacteria bacterium, assembly GCA_947085465.1. Lineage (GTDB taxonomy): Bacteria > Pseudomonadota > Alphaproteobacteria > UBA11222 > UBA11222 > CAMTWQ01. The sequence goes on along the minus strand of CAMTWQ010000008.1, from coordinate 14,995 downwards.
TGCTGAAACGCGCCGGCATGACGGTGGCCGATATTGATTTGTTCGAATTGAACGAGGCGTTTGCGTCTGTCGTGCTGCGCATGATGGAGCAGCTCAATATCGATCATTCCAAAATGAACGTAAACGGCGGCGCCATCGCCATGGGGCATCCGCTGGGCGCGACCGGCGCGATGATTTTGGGCACCGTGCTGGACGAGTTGGAACGCCGCAATCTCAGCACCGCGCTGATCACGCTATGCGTCGGCGCCGGCATGGGAACCGCGACGATCATCGAGCGGATTTGAAAGTGCCGAAAATTGATGTTGCGAATGTGCCTGGCGTTACCAGCAGCGGTTATCCCGCGCCGTTCAAAAATATTGCGGGCAATCGCATCCGCAAGGCGCTGGGCGATGCGGCGGGGGTGACACAATTTGGTGTGCGCCTGACCCGGCTGCCAAAGGGGGGCGGCACGTCGCAACGTCACTGGCACTTATCGGAAGATGAATTTATCTATGTTCTGGAGGGTGAAGTTACACTGACCACGAATGCGGGTGAAGAAGTTTTGCGGCCGGGTGAGGCTGCCGGATTTCCCGCAGGCGTCGCTGATGGCCATAGTTTGACAAACAAAAGCGATGCGGACGCGGTGTTTCTGGAAATTGGCACGCGTGCGCACAGTGATTTGATTGAATATCCGGATATCGATATGCGCGGCTTGCGTATCGGAAAATTTGGCTCTTTTACGAACAAGGATGGTGTTCCGTATACGGTATAATGACAACTAAAAACGTCATTGCGAGGAGCGTAGCGACGCGGCAATCCAGAGTCTCACGGCATGGCATTCGTTGGGACTCTGGATTGCCGCGCTTCGCTCGCAATGACAAATAGAAACAGGGGAGCGAAAAATGCATCAGATGAAATTCGAAGTGGACAGCGACGGTATTGCAACCATCATCTGGGACATGCCGGGGCGCAGTATGAATGTACTATCGGATGACGCGCTGGCGGAATTTTCGCAATGTATTGAGCGCATCAAAAGCGACGCCGCCATCAAGGGCGCGGTGATCACCAGCGGCAAGGAGGCGTTTCTGGCGGGCGCCGATCTGATGATGGTGCAGACGACCGCCACCGGCAATCCCGCGCACAGCCGCGAGCAACGGGTGGATGCGCTGTATGCCAGCCCGATCATCGGCTTTAGCGGCATTTTGCGTGTGCTGGAAACCTGTGGCAAGCCGGTGGCGGCGGCGATCAATGGCACGGCGCTGGGTGGCGGGCTGGAAATTCCGCTGGGCTGCCATTACCGGGTGTGCGCCGATAATCCGGCCATTCAGCTTGGCCTGCCGGAATCCAAGGTGGGTCTGCTGCCCGGCGGTGGCGGCACGCAACGCCTGCCGCGCCTAATCGGCATACCGGCGGCATTGCCGATGCTGTTGCAGGGCGAACCTGTGTCACCGCAACAGGCGTTGAAACTTGGCATCATTCACAAAGTGGTTCCCGCCGGCGAAATCGTAAAAGAGGCCAAACGCTGGATCAAAGAAAGCCCGGATGCGGTGCAGCCCTGGGACAAAAAGAATTACAAAATACCCGGCGGCGGCCCGTTCGATGGCGGCCCGGCGCAGGAAATGTTCGCCATGGCCATCGCCACAACACGCAAATCCACCTATGGCAATTATCCCGCGTTAGAGGCCATTCTGGCCTGTGTCTATGAGGGCGTTCAGGTTCCCATCGACGCGGGCCTGCGCATTGAAACCCGGCAATTGGTCAACCTGTTTCAGCAGCCCAGCGCCGCCAATATGGTGCGTTCGCTGTTTATTTCTAGCGGCGAACTGGCCAAGGGCGCGCGCCGCCCGAAGGCCGCGCCTAAATCAGAATGCAAGAAAATCGCCGTGCTGGGCGCGGGCATGATGGGATCGGGCATCGCCTATGTCTCGGCCATGGCTGGCATTGAGGTGGTGCTGATTGATAGCAGCCTGGAAAATGCCGCCAAGGGTAAAGCCTATTCGGAAAATTTACTGGGCAAGGCGGTTGCAAAGGGCGCCAGCAGCGAGGCGCAAAAGGCCGCTGTTCTGGCGCGCATTACACCGTCTACGGATTATGTCGGGCTGGCGAATGTGGATATGGTGATCGAGGCGGTGTTTGAGGACCGTGATGTCAAGGCCGCCGTCACCGCAAAGGCGGAAGCGGCCATGCCAAAGGGCGCGATCTTTGCCTCCAACACCTCCACCCTGCCAATTACCGGCCTGGCTGAAAAATCATCGCGTCCTGAACAATTTATCGGGGTGCATTTTTTCTCGCCGGTCGATCGTACGGGGCTGGTGGAAATCATCATGGGAAAGAAAACCTCGGATGCGGCGCTGGCCGTCGCCATCGACTATGTGCGCAAAATTAAAAAGACGCCGATTGTCGTCAATGACAGCCGCGGCTTTTACACCAGCCGCGTATTCAGCACCTATGTCAATGAAGGCATCGCCATGCTGAGCGAGGGCGTTAAACCCGCCCTGATCGACAATGTGGGAAAAATGATTGGCATGCCGGTGGGGCCACTGGCGGTGAATGATGAGGTCAGCCTGGAACTGACCTGGCATATTGCCGATCAAACCAGAAAAGATCTGGGTGCGGCTTATAAGCCATCCGCCATTGATGCGCTGCTGGAGGAGATGGTCGTCAAACAGGGCCGTCTGGGCAAAAAGAACCGCAAGGGATGGTATGATTATCCCGAAGGGGGAAAGAAAAAACTCTGGCCCGGCATCGCGCAACTGGTGAAACAGGCTGCCACGCAGCCTGATGTGGAAGAACTTAAAAAACGCTTTTTATATGTGCAGGCGCTGGACACGGCGCGCTGTTTTGAAGAAGGCGTGCTGACCGATGTGCGTGATGCCGATGTCGGCGCCATTCAGGGCTGGGGTTTCGCACCCTATACCGGCGGGCCGCTATCGCTGATCGATACGCTGGGTACGGCGGAATTTGTGCGCGAATGCGACCGCATGGCCCAGGCCTATGGCGCGCGTTTTGCGCCCAATAAACTGCTGCGCGAAATGGCCGCCAAAGGCGAAAGCTTTTATGGTCGGTTCAACCCGAAACAACAGGCGGCTTAATTCCTGACGCCCAGCGAAACAATCAGCAGCGCTAATAAAATCCAGCTTAATGCCTGCCAAAACCGCAGCGGATTGCGTTCATAAAGCGAGAGGCGGCGCACAGATATTGCCGCCCCTCTCGTCAATCCATTTTCCAGTTCGAAAACAAACTCCAGCACATCCCCATGCCGGTTTTCCGGATTGATTTCAAGCGCGCGCATGATGGCGAATTCCAGCCATGCGGGTAAATCCGGTCGCAGCGAAGAAAGCGGCGTTGGCTTGCGAAACCGCGGGTGCGAAAATGGCTCGATCTCGCCATAAGGATAGACCCCGCCGGCAAACGCCCGGTACAGTGTGACGCCAAGCGCGTAAAGATCGGTCAGTTCATTCCCTGTGCTGCCGCCGAACATTTCAGGCGCCATATAACTGGCGGTGCCGGGAATGGCGTCTGGCGATAAGTCCGTCATATTGGGAACGCGCGCCACGCCCAGATCGAGCAGCTTCAGTTCACCGTTTTTGAGCAGGATGACATTCTCCGGCTTGATGTCGCGGTGAATGATGCCCGCCCGGTGCAGCGCCGCCACTCCTTTGGCGATATTGATGGCGATCACCACGCCATCGTTAAGGCTAAGCATTGGTTTGCGTAACAGCCGGCGCTCCAATGTCTCGCCATCGTAAAATGGCATCACCGAATAAAGCCGCGTGCGCTGATCTTGCGGCGTCTCAATAATTTGCCCGATATAGGGGCTGCGCACCTGACTTGCCACCCAGCTTTCCCGGGCGAAAGCGGTGCGGTAATTGGCGTCGCTGGTTATGCGCGGATGCGGAAATTTAACTACCAGTTGACGGTTATCCTGTGCATTTGTGGCGTGAAACAGGCGGCTGTAGCGGCCATCCGAAAGCTGCGCGCCGAGGACGAATCCGTCAACCACATCGCCTGTCCTGGGCAGGTCGGAGACCGGTAAAAATTCCAGCGCCGCCTCCAGGCTGACATTATCGGGATCGGGCAGGCTGAGAATATCAATCACCAGGGCGCTCACATTATCCTGGCTTCCTGCGTCAAGGGCGGCATCAACAATCCGGTTTGCCGCCTCTTCCGCCGCTGTGCGTAAAGAGAGATGCTCTTCTATCTGTTTGTCTGTCAGAACCCCGTGCACACCATCCGTGCACAACAGAAACCGGTCAAACGGTTCCGGGCGCACCATCTCGTGGTCCACATGCACATGTTCTTCCAGGCCGATGGCGCGCAACAGCACATGGTTTTGATCAGGATGCGGGTGGGTGTGATCGCGGGTCAAACGGTATAATTGCCCGCCGCTCAAACGGTATATCCGGCTATCGCCAACATGGGCTATGTGTGCTTCGCGGCCAAGTAAGATCAGTATGCTCAATGTCGTTGACATGCCGAGCAGAGCGGGATCGGCTTTGCCTTGCGCAAGGGTCCAGCGATTAATGGCGCCCAGGGTGCGGGTCGCCGCTTGCTCGATACTCAGCGTTTCGGGCTGCGCGTGAAAACCATCGAAAAAACTGCGCACCGCCAGCTCGGCGGCAATACGACCGCCCTTTGCGCCGCCAACCCCATCGGCCACCGCCGCGATAAATACGCGGCGCGTCCACCCGCCAGGCGGCGGCGCGAGGGCCGCGATAAAATCCTCATTGGCTGCGCGCTTGCCTTGCCTGCTGGCAATGCCTATTTGCACTTCCAGTTTGGCGCCTGGTGGTGGTTTTATCGCCATATTTAAATGCGCGCGCCGGAAACCGCCCCCCATGTTGTCCGCCAGCGCCGCTTGACCCGGTACAAAGCGCTTAATCCGATTATCGCAAGTATGCCAAATATAACAAACCCGGTTGCAAATTCGCCAGTCAGCCCTTTCGCAACCCCCAGCGATTTAGCCAGGAAAAAGCCGCCAACACCGCCTGCAAAACCAACAAGTCCGGTCATCGCGCCAATTTCCTGGCGGAAGCGTTGCGGAATCAGTTGGAACACTGCGCCATTGCCCATGCCAAGCGCCAGCATGCCACACGAAAATAATAGCACCGAGGCCCAGGCGATGGGCGGCAGGCGGGTAATTTCCCATGCCGCGCCTGCGGCTTCAGGTGCTGGACCGGCGGGCATGATGGCGATGCTGAAATAGGCTATTGCGACGAGAGAGAAGAGTACCGACAGGCTGCGAATGCCGCCAACACGATCGGCAATCATGCCGCCGATCGGCCGCACGCCCGAGCCGCACAGGACAATAAGCGCGACCATCAAGCCCGCCGCCACGCCGGAGACATGATATTGCGCCGTGAAGTAAACCGGCAGGGCGCTGGCTAAGCCAACAAACCCGCCAAACGTAATAAAATAAAATAGCATGAACCACCAGCTATCCTGATCACTGAGCAGCATCCGGTAACTTTGCCAATTTATTGCCCGGCGGGCGTCGGGCGCGTCTTTCGCCAGCAGCAGATATACCACGAACGCCAGCAACAATGGGATCAGCAAGAATCCAAATACGTTTTGCCAGCCATACGCTTCGGCAAGAGATGGCACAATCAGCGCATTCAGCACGACGCCGGAATTGCCGGCGCCTGCTATGCCCATGACAATGCCCTGATAGTGCGGCGGGTACCAGCGGCTCGCCTGCGGCAATGCAACTGCAAAGGCCGCCCCCGCAACCCCCAGCGATACGCCGATCAACTGCACATGCCACACAGATGAGAGGCCAAATATCCATGCAGTAGCCATTGCGGAAATGACCACCAATTGCGCGGTGATGGCCGTGCGTCTGCCGCCATAATGATCGGCCAGCATGCCAACCGGCACCCGCAGCAAGGCGCCCGCCAAAATCGGAATCGCCACCAGCGTCAGCTTTTCCTCCACGGTGATATTCAAATCTCGGGCGATATAAATGATCAGCGGCCCAAGCGTCACCCAAACCATGAAGCTGAAATCGAAATACAAAAACGCCGCCAACAATGTTGGCCAATGACCGGCCTTGCGAAAATCACGAAAATCCATATACACATCTCCAGATAGTTATATTCCCGTAATGTTCGGGTTAAGGCTGGCATTCCAAGGGGTGCGTCCGGGTTTAACCCCCGGCGCGGCGGTTTCTTACGGCGCAGCAACAAGCGTGCCAATAAAAATACTTGGATTTCCAGGTCTTCATAAGCATTCAAGCCCATTTAATAGGCAGTCCGGGGGAGGTATGCGCCATTTGCCCGCGTGCGCGATAGCAAGTACACTAGATCAAGCTGCAAGGAGTACTGTCAATGCAACCCATTGAATATATGCGCATGACGCGGGAGCTGTATGAAAGCCTCGGTCATCCGCCCTATGGCTGGTATCACGCCGATACGCCGCCCGCCTTCACCAGGCTGAACAAGCCGTTGTCAGAATGCCGCATCGGTGTGCTGTCTACATCGGGCGCCTATGTGGTTGGTCAACGCGCCTATCACTACAAGGATGATTGCTCGATCCGGGCAATACCCAAAACGACGCCAACGCAGAGCATTCACTTCTCGCACATTACCGAGAATTATCTGCCCGATCCCAGGCGCGACCCGAATTGCGTGTTGCCAATCGATGCGCTGCGCACACTGGAGGCGGATGGGTTCATCGGCGAGGTGGCGGATGATCTGTTTTCCTGCATGGGCGGGATATACTCCCAACGCCGGGTAAGCGAGGAATTAATCCCCGCCCTGAGCGAGGCCTTCCGTCAACAGAATATCGACGCGGCGTTCCTGGTTCCCATGTGACCCGTGTGTCATCAGACCGTGAGTCTGATCGCACGTCATCTGGAGGCGCAAGGAATTCCAACCATGTGCATGGCGAGCGCGCTTGACATTGTCAGGGCCGGGCGGCCGCCGCGCATCAGCTTCGTGGATTTTCCGCTGGGGCACACAGTGGGCAAAATGTTTGACCGCGCTGGGCAGTTGGATATTGTCCGGCGCGGCCTGCTGGGACTTGAGACCATGACCCATGCCGAACAGGCGGATATGCAACCCGTTCGCTGGGCCGACACCGGGGAATGGAAGGCCGAGGAATGGCGTAAAGGCGGCGCGGGTGGTAAGGATGAACGCAAACCCCGCGACGGTTCGCCGCAATATCAGACGGAGCTGGATCGCATTCTGGCTGGGGAAGGCTGAGCGCATTTGCCAATCCGCCTGCCGCCGCCGTAAAGTGCAACTGCGCAAGGCGGCAGGTTTACTTGCACTAAAATAAAAACAGGGGATTGGATTGGATGAGCGGTGAGCAAACAGGCGCCTTGGCGGGTGTGCGCGTCATTGATATGGCAACGCTGCTTGGCGAAATGGCGGGCCGGGCGCTGGCCGACATGGGGGCTGAGGTTCTCAAGATCGAGCCGCCAGAAGGCGCCGACGCCCGCTTTCAGCCGCCTTTCATAAAGGGCCGCGAGGGCGACCCGGAAGGCTCGCTCTATTGGGCCGCACTGGGGCGTGGCAAGCGCAGCATTGTTGTCGATATCACCAAACAGGCGGAACGCGGCCAGTTGAAGAAACTGATTGCAGGCGCCGATGTGCTGATTGAATCCTTTGACCCCGGCTATCTGAAAACGCTTGGCCTGGATTATGCGAGCGTAAAAGCGCTGAACCCTGCGCTAATTTATGTGTCGATCACACCCTATGGCCAGACCGGTCCATACGCTACGGACCCGGCCACTGATCTGACCATCGAGGCTTCATGCGGCTTGATCAGTTTGCAAGGCGATGGCGACCGCCCGCCGCTGCCCGTTGGCTATCCGCAGGCGGCGTTTCATGCGGGTATGGTGGCCGCCGCCGATACGGCAATCGCTTTGAATGAGCGTCAGCGCTCTGGTCTTGGTCAGCAGCTTGATGTGTCCATGCAGACCGCCATGATACTTACCCTGATGAATGCCCAGGGTTATCCCCCTGCCGAGGGGCGCGATATGCCAGGCTATGGCATGGACCGCAATCTGCCGCGGCCGCAACGCGTACCCGGCCTGGATGCGCCGGGACTGGTGGCCTGTGCGGATGGCTATGTCACCAATCTGATGGGCACCGTGGGCCCGTCAGTCCGCTCGCTGGCTGAGATGATCAACTGGCGCGTTGAGATTGAAGGCCCATTGCCCGCGCATTTGCCGGACATTGACTGGAGCAAATGGCCGCAGGCGCGTTCAGGCGGCCACGTCACTATTGAGCAGGTGAATGAGGCGGCGCAAATTGCGCTGAAGTTTCTTGGCACGCGTAAAAAACAGGAAATTTTTGAGCGCGCCTTGTCGCATGGCCTGCTTAATGTGCCAGTATATACGATTGCCGATATGATGCAGGATCCGCAGCTCGCCTCGCGTGATTTATGGGTGAAACTGGATGGGCGCACCCATCCAGCGCCGTGTATCCGGTTATCGCATACGCCTGGTAATAATGCGGCGATCGCGCCAAAACTTGGGGAGGCCCAGGCGCTACTGAACGCACCGGAACGCATAGTATCTTCCGGCAAGATTCCCGCCGCGCCACGCGGCCGCCCTTTTGAGGGGATCAAGATTGCTGATTTCGCCTGGGTTGGCGTCGGGCCGATCATCAGCAAGGCGCTTGCCGACAATGGCGCGACGGTGGTGCGCATCGAATCTTCCAAACGGCCGGATGTCTTGCGCATGGGCGCGCCGCTTTTCCGCCGTGAATTCAACATCAACAGCAGCCAGTTCATGGCGAATTTCAACTCGTCAAAGCTGGGATTGGCGCTTGACATGTCAGGTGTTGAGGGCCGGGCCATTGCTAAAAAAATGATTGGCTGGGCGGATATAGTGGTCGAGAGCTTTACGCCGGGCACCATGACGGCGTTCGGATTGGGATGGGAAACCGTCAGCAAGGACCGGCCTGAATTGATCATGCTCAGCACCTGTTTATATGGTCAAACCGGTCCCCGGCGGGAATTCGGCGGATTTGGCAATCAGGGCGCCGCTCTTGCCGGCCTGCACGGCATTACCGGCTGGCCGGATCGCGCCCCTGCCGGCCCATATGGTGCGTATACGGATTTTATTACGCCGCGTTATGGCGCCCTTGCCCTGGCGTCGGCGCTGTATGAGCGCAGCAAAAGCGGCAAGGGCCAGCATGTGGATTTATCGCAGGTGGAGGCGGGCATTCAGTTTCTTGAGCCGCTGCTGCTGGATTACACCGTCAATGGCAAAGTTGCGCCAGCATCTGGCCATAATAGCCTGTCGGAATGTCCGCATGGCGTGTATAAAACCGCGGGTATTGAGCGTTACGTGGCGATTTCGGTTTCGAATACCATGCAATGGCGGGCGTTATGTGTATTTGCCGGGTTCAAGGCGTTTGCTGATGCGCGCTATGACAGCGTCAAAGAGCGGTTTGCCGCGCGCGATAAAATCGAGGCGGCGATGCGTGAGTTCTGCGCGGGCAAACCGCCGTTTGCATACGCCGCGCAACTGCGCGCCGCAGGCGTACCCGCCTCGGTGGTCTTGCGCGCCAGCGATCTGTATGAGGATCCGCAACTCATTCATCGCGGTTATTTTATAACGCTAAATCACGGATTTATGGGGCCGATGCTATATGACGGTTCGCCGACGCTGTTCTCGGAAACGCCGGTGAAACAAAGCAAGGCGGCGCCGATGTTGGGCGAGGACACGGATTATGTACTGAAGGAATTGTTACGCTTGCCTGAAGTGGAGATCACGCGCCTTAAGCAAACGGGGATTTTTGTCTGACTGTGCGAGATGGCATCAGCCGCCTGTTAAGGAAATGGTCGGATAGGGCGCTTGGGGGCGGCGCGTCTAGCCGTGAGCAAGTGTCAGAAGGGGCAATGACATATTCATTGCCGGCATTGCTTGACGCGTTTCCGGCGCCTGTATTGCTTCTGAACGCCAAGCGCATGGTTGTTGAGGCGAACAACGCGGCGCGTTCCATTTTCGGCGATCACTTGATTGGCCATGATTTGGCGCATTCGTTACGCCACCCCGCAGCGCTCGAAGCTGCCACCAGGATACTGGGTGGGACGGCGGATGGCGGCGCGCATTTGACCGTCGAGTTTGCGTTACAGGTTCCCGTCGCACAGCGCTTTGAACTCCACGCCATGCCGGTGCAGGAGAACCGGCTTGGCGAGGTGCGCGCCGTGCTGGTGCTGCTGGATGTTACCGCAGCGCATCAGGTGGAGCAGATGCGGGCGGATTTTGTCGCCAATGTCAGTCACGAATTGCGCTCGCCGCTTGCCTCACTGGCGGGGTTTATTGAAACCCTGCAAGGCCCCGCCAAGGACGATGCGCCCGCGCGGGCCAGATTTTTGAATATTATGGATGGCGAAGCGCGCCGCATGGCGCGGCTGATCGATGATCTGTTATCCCTGTCGCGGGTCGAGGCGCAGGAACATATCCGCCCAACGGGAAGTGTTGATCTGTGCAGGCTGCTTGGCCAGGTGCGCGAAGTGATGATGTTGCGCGCGTTTGATCGCGGCATTCACATCGAGCTTGAATGCCCAGCGGATTTGCCCAAGGTGGCAGGGGACGCAGATCAGCTCATGGAGCTGTTTCAAAATCTGCTGGATAATGCGGTAAAATATGGGCTGGCGAACCATAACGTCACTGTGACGGTGCACCAGATTACCCGCGCCCCGGTGCTGGGCACACCGTGTCTGCGGGTTGCGGTGCATAATGATGGAGAACAGATTGCACCGGATCAATTGCCGCGGTTAACCGAGCGTTTTTACAGGGTTAACAAGGCCCGCTCGCGTGAAATTGGCGGCACCGGACTAGGGCTGGCCATCGTCAAGCACATTGTCAACCGGCACCGGGGGCGGTTCACAATTGAAAGCCCGGCAGGTTCGGGAACGACATGTACGGTTTTTCTCCCGATTATTGAAAATTCAGTCACATAACTGTAACAATATTGTCATAGAAGAGATTCAGGCCATCTCTACATTCCGCATAGCAGGCAGGGCAAGATCGCCCGGCCATTTAATGGAAACAGGAGCCTGTTCCGAAATGACCAAGAAAACCCTTCTACTTGCAGTTGTGGCCAGTACGGCCATGGCCAGTAGCGCATATGCGCGGGATCAGATACGTATTGTTGGATCCTCAACCGTGTTCCCGTTTTCGACGGCGGTCGCCGAAGAGTTCGGCAAGTCTTCCGGGTTCAAGACGCCGATCGTCGAGAGCACAGGAACCGGCGGCGGTTTCAAGCTGTTCTGCGCCGGTTCGGGGGAGAAGCATCCAGATATCGCTAACGCCTCGCGCAAAATAAAACAGAGCGAGGTTGAATTGTGCGCCAGCAATGGCGTCACCCGCATCACCGAGGTCAAAATCGGTTATGACGGCATTGTCGTCGCTAATTCCATAACTGGGCCGAAAACCGAATTGACCCTGCGCGACCTTTATCTGGCATTGGCTAAAAACATTCCCAGCACGGATGGCAAAACCATGCCAAATCCCCACAAAAGCTGGAGTGATGTGAACCCCAGTTTGCCAAACGTCAAAATCGAAGTGATGGGGCCGCCGCCAACCTCGGGCACCCGGGACGCCTTCAACGAGCTGGCGCTTGAAGGCGGCTGCAAGACATTCCCCTGGGTCAAGGCCATGCAGGATAGCTATAAAGAAGCCTATCAAAAAATCTGCCACGCCATCCGTGAGGATGGCGCCTTTGTCGAAGCTGGCGAGAACGACAATCTGATCGTGCAAAAGCTGGTAGCCAATCCGAACGCCTACGGCGTCTTTGGCTACAGTTTCCTTGAGCAGAACGCGGGTAAGGTGCAAGGATCGAGCGTCGGTGGAACCCCTCCGGAATTTGAAGCCATCGCCAGCGGCGCCTATCCCATTTCCCGGCCGCTTTACTTCTATGTCAAGGGCGAGCATGTGGGCGTTGTCGATGGTCTTAAAGAATATCTGGCGGAATTCAGCAGCGAAAAGGCCTGGGGGCCTGAAGGCTATCTCACTGAAAAAGGCCTGATCCCGATGCCAGATGACGAGCGCGCCATATCAAGGCAAGGCGCCGCGTCGCTCGCCGCCCTGACAATGTAATGTCACAAGCTGACTTAACAGCACTGGCGCCCGCGCAAGCGGGCGCCAGTATCCGGCCACGGCTTAATTCCCGCCGCTACCGGATAATCTGGGAACAGGCGCTTCTAGTTCTCCTGATTGCGTGTTCGCTGCTCGCGATCTTCACCACCGTTGGCATTGTTCTTTCGCTGATATTCGAGTCGATACGATTTTTTGATAAAGTGCCTCTGACGGAATTTCTGTTTGGTCTTGAATGGAGCCCGCAAACCGCCATGCGCGCCGATCAGGTCGGTTCGTCGGGCTCATTCGGCGCCGTTCCGCTATTTGCCGGCACGGCGCTTATCAGCGCCATAGCGATGTTTGTCGCGGGGCCGGTTGGGCTATTATCGGCAATCTATCTGGCGGAATACGCCAGTGCGGGTGTGCGCGGCGTGGTAAAGCCGCTGCTGGAAATTCTGGCTGGCGTGCCAACTGTGATTTACGGATTTTTTGCGGCCTTGATTGTCGCGCCGATGATCCGTGACGGCGGCGCCGCTGCTGGTCTTGATGTTTCCTCGGAAAGCGCCCTTGCGGCGGGTCTCGTTATGGGCGTGATGATCATTCCGATTGTCTCATCGCTTTCTGACGACATGATTTCTTCCGTGCCCATGTCGTTGCGTGAAGCGTCTTATAGCCTGGGCGCGACGCAATCGGAAACCATCCGCCGAGTAGTGTTGCCGGCGGCGCTTTCCGGTATTGTCTCGGCGATGCTGCTCGCTACTTCGCGCGCTGTGGGCGAAACGATGATTGTGGTGATGGCGGCGGGGCTGGCCGCAAACCTGACCCTTAACCCATTTCATGCGGTCACCACGATCACCGTGCAGATTGTCGGGTTGCTGACTGGTGATCAGGAGTTTGACAATCCAAAAACGCTTTCTGCATTCGCACTTGGCCTGGTGCTGTTTCTCGTGACGCTAGCCCTCAATGTCACCGCTTTGCGGGTGGTGCGCAAATATCGTAATATTTATGATTGAAACAGCCCCAGATTCAAAACTGCAAGCAGCCAGGTTGCAAGGCCGTTACCGGGCGGAGCGCCGTTTCCGCCTGTATGGGATCAGCGCGATTGTGCTGTCGCTTGGGGTTCTTTTCCTTATGCTGATCAGTATTGCCGTCATGGGCAGCGGGGCCTTCCGGCAGTCGGTGCTTAAGATGGATATATATTTTGACGCAAAAATTCTTGATCCGGGTAATACAGGCAATCCGCAGGCGCTGGTTACTGCGGATTACCAGGCCTTGGCGAAGGCTTCTCTGCGTGAGCTATTCCCCGAAGTCACCAGCCGGGGCGATCTGCGCTTGCTGTATGGGATGTTAAGCCGGGGTGCTGCCAATGCCCTGCGCGGCAAGGTCTTGGCGGATCCAAATGTGATCGGCGCCCGCGCCAGCATGTGGCTGCTGGTGTCGGATGATATCGATCTTCTGGTGAAGGGCGGCGTTGATACAAATAGCGCGGAGGCCACACGGCAACTGAATGACAAGCAAATTGCCTGGGGGAAAAGCCTCATGGAGCGGGGCTTGCTGGAGCTGCAATTTAATAAGATATTTTTCACCACGGGCGATTCCCGGGAACCGGAACTTGCGGGTATTTGGGGCGCTGCGGCTGGGTCATTTTATACGATTGTGGTCTGTATGCTGCTGTCGTTTCCCATCGGCGTGATGGCGGCGCTTTATCTTCAGGAATTCGCGCCGAAGAACCGCTTTACCGATCTGATCGAGGTGAACATTAGTAACCTGGCGGCGGTGCCCTCGATCGTGTTCGGTCTGCTTGGGCTGGCGGTGTTTCTTAATTTTCTCGATCTGCCGCGCTCGGCACCGCTGGTTGGCGGCATGGTGCTTGCCCTGATGACGCTGCCGACGATCATTATCGCTGCGCGCGCGGCGCTGCTCGCGGTGCCGCCGTCGATTCGTGAGGCGGCGCTTGCGGTCGGCGCCAGCCCGATGCAGGCGGTGTTGCATCATGTGCTGCCGCTAGGACTTCCCGGAATGCTGACGGGCGCGATTATCGGCATGGGCCGGGCGCTGGGTGAAACGGCGCCATTGCTGATGATCGGCATGGTCGCATTCATTGTTGATGTGCCGGAGAGTATTTTTGATCCAGCCACGGCGCTGCCAGTGCAAATTTTTCTGTGGGCGGATAGTCCCGAGCAAGCCTTTGTCGAGAAAATGGCGGCGGGAATCATGGTGCTGTTGGCTTTTCTGATCACGATGAATTTAACGGCGGTGCTATTGCGGCATCGCTTTGAGAGCAAATGGTAGATTTAGCAGTAAGGGAGAGGCCTGTGAGCCAGACAGCAGTGAAGGCGCCGGAAACCATGCCGGAGCAGATCAAGGCCGTAGTGCGCGGCGTCAATGTTTTTTATGGCGCCAAGCAGGCGCTGATGGGCATTGATCTCGATGTTCCGGCAAACCAGGTGACTTCGCTGATCGGCCCGTCGGGCTGTGGTAAGACTACATTTTTGCGTTGCTTTAACCGGATGAACGACATTATCCAAGGTTGCCGGGTTGAAGGCAGCATCACCATCGATGGCGAAGATATTTTAGCCAGGGATCAGGATGTCGTTCAGTTGCGCGCGCGCATTGGCATGGTGTTTCAAAAACCTAATCCGTTTCCCAAAAGTATTTATGAAAATATCGCGTATGGGCCGCGTATTCATGGCATGGCTGCCAATAAGGCCGAGATGGATGACATCGTCATGAAAAGCTTACAGCGCGCCGGCTTGCTGGCCGAGGTCGCGGACCGGCTTAACGAGTCCGGCGCCAGCCTGTCCGGCGGTCAGCAGCAAAGGCTGTGCATTGCCCGCGCCATTGCGGTGCAGCCGGAGATGATCTTGATGGACGAGCCCTGCTCGGCGCTTGACCCAATCGCCACCGCCCGGGTTGAAGAGCTGATCGACGAGTTGCGGGAGCATTTCACCATCATTATTGTCACCCATTCGATGCAGC
>CAMTWQ010000007.1:0-47431 GCA_947085465.1 uncultured Alphaproteobacteria bacterium | reverse complement strand
TATAGATATAGGCCTATCACCTCCATCTGCGGGAGCGCCATATGAGCTATCATCATATTATTACCCTGGAGCCGGGCAAACGGGGAGGAAAACCCTGTATCCGTGGGTTACGGGTTACGGTTTATGACGTGCTGGATTATTTGGCCGCCGGTATGACACCCGAGCAAATTGTGGCGGATTTTGATTATCTGACGCTTGAAGACATCCGCGCCTGCCTCGCCTATGCCGCCGACCATGAGCGTCATCAACTGGTGATCAATGCGTGAAGCTGTTATTTGACGAGAACCTGTCGCCCAAATCAGGATGATTTTAGGTTTAATCACTACGCTCTCAGCGTCATTGCGAACGAAGTGAAGCAATCCAGAAGCCGCACTTACATGTCATGCTGAGCGCAGCGACCCGCTGCGCCAGCGCCTGCGCGGCGAGAGCATCTCCCGCCGAATTCTACGGATGGGGATCCTTCGCTGCGCTCAGGATGACAATATGTGGCTCCTGGATCGCCGCCTCCCTCACATATTCGGATAGTTCGGGCCGCCAGCGCCTTCCGGCACGATCCAGTTGATATTTTGCGCGGGGTCCTTGATATCGCAGGTTTTGCAATGCACGCAGTTTTGCGCATTGATCTGAAAGCGCGGATTGGCGCCGTCGGCGTCGCGCACCACTTCGTATACGCCCGCCGGGCAATAGCGTTGCGCGGGCTCATCATACATTGGCAGGTTTTTGGCAATCGGTATGCTGGCGTCCCGCAGGCTCAGATGGCAGGGCTGGTCTTCTTCGTGATTGGTGGCCGACAGATAGACCGAGCTGGGCTTATCAAACGACAGCACCCCATCGGGTTTAGGGTAAGCAATTACTTTGCATTTGTTCGCCGGTTTAAGCGTTGCATGGTCCGGCTTGCCGTGTTTCAGCGTGAATGGCAGGCCGATGCGCAAGGCGTTCATCCATAAATCAACGCCCAGCAATGCGGTGCCGATGAGCAGGCCAAAGCGGCTCCACAACGGCTTGGCGTTGCGCACCTTGTACAAATCCTGATAGACCCAGCTATCGCGGTACGCCTGTTGATAGGTCACAGGTTCGTCATGGCTGCGCCCCGCCTGCACGGCGGCGAATACGGCTTCTGCGCCCAGCATGCCGGTCTTCATGGCGTTGTGACTGCCCTTGATGCGCGGCACATTGACAAAGCCCGCCGAACAGCCGATCAGCGCACCGCCGGGAAAGCTCAGCTTTGGCACGGATTGCAAACCGCCTTCGGTGATGGCGCGCGCGCCATAGGCGACACGCCGTCCGCCCGCAAGCAAATCAGCAATCAGCGGATGATGTTTGAAGCGCTGAAATTCATCGAACGGCGAGACATGCGGATTGGTGTAATTCAGATGCACCACAAAGCCGATGCTGATCTGGTTGTTTTCCATGTGATAGAGAAAACTGCCGCCGCCCGCGCCAAGGCCCAGCGGCCAGCCAAAGCTGTGCATCACCAGACCCGCTTTGTGCTTGGCCGGGTCGATGTCCCAGATTTCTTTCAGGCCGATGCCGAATTTCGGATAATCGCTGTCTTTATCCAGTTGGAACTTTTGTATCAGTTGCTTGGCGAGTGAGCCGCGAACACCCTCGGCGATCAGCGTGTATTTACCGCGCAGTTCGAGGCCCGGCGTATGGTTGTCCTTGGGTTTGCCATCCTTGCCGATGCCCATGTCGCCAGTGGCGACGCCGCGCACGCTGCCGTCCTCGTTATACAGAACCTCGGCGGCGGCAAAACCTGGATAGATTTCAGCACCCAGCGCTTCGGCTTGGCTGCCAAGCCAGCGGCACACATTGCCCAGGCTGGCCACATAGTTGCCGTGATTGTTCATCATTGGCGGCAAGATGAAATTCGGTATGCGAATAGCGCCTGCTGGGCCAAGCACATAAAACCGGTCATCAATAACCGGTGTGTTCAGCGGCGCACCTTTTTCCTTCCAGTCCGGGATCAGTTCGTTCAGGGCGATCGGGTCAATCACCGCGCCGGACAGAATATGCGCGCCGATCTCGGAACCCTTCTCAACGACACAGACCGAGATTTCCTGACCTGTTTCGACGGCGAGCTGGCGCAGACGGATCGCAGCGCTCAGCCCCGCCGGTCCGCCGCCGACGATCACCACGTCATATTCCATGAATTCGCGTTCAACGGCTGAGGTGTCGCTCATATTTTGCCTTTGTGTGCTGCTTGACGCATCCAGTGCAGTTTCTATGTGGGCAGGACCAGCAGGTCAACCGTCACCCGAAGGGCGCCTCAAATTCGTGTCACTAGTTCGGTGTATTTCTCAAACAGCGGATCGGAGGTAAGGATTTGCAATGGTTCGGCAATGGCTTGTGCGATCAACAGGCGATCAAATGGATCCTGATGATGCATCGCCAGGCGTTCCACCCCCGCTGCATGGCGGGCGCTGATGCCGAGTTCGACAAAGCCGCTATCGGTAATGGCCTTCAGCATCAGTTGCGGATCGGCACCGATCTTTCCCAAACGGGATTTGATGGCGATTTCCCAAATTGAAGCGGCGGACACATAAATCTGGCTGGCTTCCAGCATCGTGCCGCGCGCCATGCGGCTGAGCTTTGGGCTATCCATAACGGCCCATATGAAAACCTGGGTATCAAGAAGGAGGCGCGTCATTCCGAATCGAAAGCGGCAACAATATCGCCAGGCAATGGCGCATCGAAATCGTCCGCCAGGGTGATTTTTCCTTTCAGGACGCCAAACCGGATGCCCGGCGTTTTCGCGGCCAGACGGGTAAGCCTCGCCACCGGCTTGCCATTGCGCGCGATCACCACATCATCGCCCTGAGCGGCCCGGTCGATCAGTTTTGATAATTGCGTCTTGGCCTCATAGATGTTGATGGCAGACATCGCATCTCCTCGTCCCAGTATCAGACTGGATCAAGTCTAGTCAATATTTGTGGCATGGTCAACCGTTTCCGTTTGGGGATAGCGATCAATTAGCTGCAATCTGCCCGTGATATGGCCCGGGCGTTCGAAGAATGTCAGAATGAGATGAAATCATCCCCCCGCAGAAAGTAATGCTGCTATACTCGCCTCATGAACCCGGGGGAAAATCAGAGCGAGGCCGAACTGCTGGCGCTATTGCGCTGGCAGATCGAAGCGGGGGCGGACGAAGCGATCGGCGAGGCGGCGGCAGATCATTTCGTGGCTGCGGCCATTTCCTCTCCCCTCCAGGCTACGCCGAAGCGAAGCTTCAGCTTCGCCCAGGCGAGTGTAAAGGGGAGGGTCAGGGAGGGGATCAGTCCCGGGGACACAGACAATCAAATTGCGCAAATTGCGCCCCAGAATGTGACCACGCCGCTTGGACCCCCACCCCATCCCTCCCCCTTTCTGGGAGATGGAGAAACGCCGGCATCGGCGCGTGAAATCGCTGCCGCCTGTCATGATCTGGCCAGCTTGCGGCAGGCATTGGAGAGGTTTCAGGGCTGCGGGCTGAAGGCGACCGCCAAGCATACCGTGTTCGCCGATGGCAATCCCAAGGCAAAGGTAATGCTGGTTGGCGAAGCGCCTGGGCGCGAGGAAGACATACAGGGGTTGCCTTTTGTCGGTCGCAGCGGCCAGTTGCTGGACCGGATGTTGGCGGCCATCGGGCTTGACCGGACGCAGGTCTATATCTCCAATATCCTGCCCTGGCGGCCTCCTGGCAACCGCACCCCAACTAGCGGGGAGATTGCCGTCTGCCTGCCATTCATTGAGCGCCATATTGTCCTGGCGCAGCCGGATATCCTGGTGTTACTGGGCGGTATCAGCGCCAAGGCGCTGCTGGATACCAATGAGGGCATCGTACGGCTGCGTGGACGCTGGAAAATATACCGGTCCGGCGAACGGCAGATTCCCGCCCTTCCCAGCTTTCACCCAGCTTACCTGTTACGCCAGCCAGCGCAGAAACGCCAAACTTGGCAGGATATGCTCGCTTTGCGTGTACGGATCGATTCACTAAACGTTAAGCTTATTGGTTAATTATAAAAGTTAACGATCAAGGGTTGATGTTTGAGGCCTATTGCTTTAGTCAAAAGGCAACAAAAGGGGTTTGGGTGCGGGTACAACCGAAAAGCTTTCAGAAGTTTTTCTCTCCATCTTTTGGTGGAAGATGTCTGCCGGTCGCCTGCGCGCTTGCGCTTTTTCTTTTCGCGCAGGTGTTTGCGGCCGCGGGAAACCTGGTTCAGGCGGCAGAGCCCGAGCCGTTTCAGCAGCAGCTTACGCTCTCCCCCGTCCTTAGCGCCGGGGACGCAGATACCTACCGCAAGATTTTTGATTTACAATCCCAAGGCAATTTGACTAAGGCAAGCGCCCTTATCGCAAAGCTCGCGGACCCGCGATTGCTGGGCCATGTATTATCACAGCGCTATCTCCACACGGCTTACCAGACAAGTTTCAAAGAATTGCAGCAGTGGATGCGCCAATATCCCGATTATGCCGATGCGTCAGCGATCTACAGATTGGCGCAGCGCCGGCAGCCTAAATCCGGCGCTGCGTTACATCGCCCGTTGCGCGCTAGCGTGCGGGGTTTTTCGCAGAGCGGTTACGAGGCGGGTAACCGTATTGGCGCTTACCCACCGGAGGCGGATTGGGTTGCGGGGCTTGCCGCCTGGCGGCAAGGACAGATCGCGCGTGCGGGCAAGCACTTTGCCGCCCTGACAAAAAGCAACTCCAAGCGTATGCCTGCGTGGCGCAAGTCAGCCACTGCCTACTGGGCGGCGCGCGCGGCCCTCGCCCAGCGACAGCCTCAGGTGGTTAACCAATATCTACGCATTGCCGCCCAGTACCCAGCAACTATGTATGGCATCCTCGCCCACCGGCAATTGGGACAGGACATGCCGTTCGATTGGCGTTTGCCGCAATTGACGGATAGCGCCTATTTCCAAATAATCGAGCGTCCGGCTGTGCAGCGTATTGTGGCATTGGCCCAGGCTGGACAGCCGGCGACCGCAGATAAAGAACTGCTCTTGCTGCATAGCCGTTTGCAGCGCAAGGATGATGATAGCCTTTTGGCGCTTGCGGTAGCGCTTGAGTTGCCAAGCAGCCAGATGCGGATCGCCAAAGTAGCGCGTGAGTATGGAACCCTTTGGCAGGCTGCGTTATACCCGGTGCCGTCCTGGCTGCCTGATGGGGGTTTCACTGCTGAGCCGGCTTTGCTGTATGCGTTTATGCGGCAGGAAAGCAAATTTGACGCCAATGCGGTTAGCACCAGCGGCGCGCGCGGCCTTATGCAATTGATGCCGGCAACAGCAAGCTTTATTGGCAAAAATCGCGCGCTGCGCGGTGCTGGACGGAATCTATTGTACGATCCGGAATTAAATATGGCGCTTGGCCAGCGCTATATTAAGCATCTGCTGGATGAACCGGAAAGCGGACGTGATTTGTTTGCCCTGGTGGTCGCATATCAGGCTGGGCCTGGAACCATGGCGCGCTGGCGGACAAAATTAGGCGCAAACGATGATCCGCTGCTGTTCATTGAAACCATCCCAAGAGAACTAACCCGCCAATATCTGGATATGGTGGTAACAGATTATTGGCTGTACCAGGCGCGCCTGGGTGAGGCACCCCGCACGCTTGATGCGTTGGCGGCGGGTCAATGGCCAAAATTACCTCACCACAGCCCTGGCAACCCGCAGGCCAGGGTGATATTTGAACCAGCCCTTGCCCCGGGTGGTTAATCGCTCAAGCCTGATCCATATTCATTGAAGCATTCCTTTGCTATTTAATAATTTAGGGCCAGAGTGTGAAGAGGCGGCATGTCGAACCTTGATACGGCGCGGCAATTCATCCCCATCAATATCGCGTTGCTCACGGTTTCCGACACGCGCACAATGGCGGATGATAAATCCGGCGATTGAAGGGGACGCTACCCTTTAATCCTGGAGAAGCCAGAGCCTTTCCCGGTCAGGTTGAACCAACCTGACCGGATAAGAAAGGCTCTAATTCAATGTGTTAGACCATTTTTATCCTGATCGGATTGATTCAATCCGATCAGGAAATGGTCTAGGGGCATAAGAATAAAATGGGGAGGTCAACATCATGCGTAAATTTTTCCTGACAGCGATCGCAGCATTCGTCCTGGCTGCGCCTTTGGGCGCCATGGGTCAGGCGCCTGCGCCCACACCCGCGCCGCCGGCAAATACACCGCCGCAACTGCCGCCGCTGCCCTATGGCCTGGGCATTTCGATGGAGGCCGCCAAAAAAGCGCTGGCGGCGGCCGAGGCTGAGGCGAAAAAGAATAACTGGACGGTCGCCATCGCTATCGTCGACAGCTCATCCAAGCTGACGGTGTTCTCCAAGATGGACAACACACAGCATGCCAGTGTCGACTTCGCCATCGGCAAGGCGGTGACGGCCAACAATCTGAAACGGCCGACCAAGGCGTTGCAGGACAACATCGCGCTGGGCGGCGTCAATCTGCGCATCCTCGGCCAGCCCGGCATTACGCCGCTGGAGGGAGGCGTGCCGATCATCGCCGATGGCAGAATCGTTGGCGCCATCGGCGTATCGGGAGTGATGTCGAACCAGGACGCCCAGGTCGCTATGGCGGGAGCCGCAGCTGCGGTTAAATAGATTGAAGGGGACGCTATGAGGCGAACAGATGACGGAAGAAAAGGGTAGCGTCCCCTTTGTTGCGGTCAATATTGCGCTGCTGACAGTGTCGGATACGCGCTCGCGGGCGGACGATAAATCCGGGGATATTCTTCAGGAGCGGATTCTGGGCGCAGGGCATCAACTGGCGGCGCGGGAGATTGTTGCGGACGATAAAGATCTGATCGTGGCGCAGTTGCGCAAGTGGATTGCTGATCCTGGCGTCGATGTGGTGATTTCCACCGGCGGCACCGGCCTGACCGGACGCGATGTGACGCCGGAGGCGTTTCATTCAGTGTATGAAAAAGAAATTGACGGCTTTTCAGCGGTGTTTCACGCCATCAGTTTTGCCAAGATCGGTGTTTCCACCATCCAGTCACGGGCAACTGCGGGAGTTGCGGGCGGCACCTATCTGTTTGCACTGCCCGGTTCGCCCGGCGCCTGCAAGGATGGCTGGGATGGCATTTTGCAGTGGCAACTGGATTACCGGTTCAAGCCCTGCAATTTTGTCGAGATCATGCCGCGCCTGGAAGAACATAGGCGCCAGCAATCATAGTCTGCGGCAGTGTCCACATCGGATAATGTATCCATTAAGGCGATGCGTGTGTTTTTGCTTAAATTCATCACTGTATCGCTTAGGGCGTGCGGGCCTGACCAGCGGACGCCGGAAAACAGATTTTTTCCATAGGGCCCGCTTAGTGGGCGAAGGCGTTTTAGCCCGGCCAGCCAATAGCCGCCGTCGCTAGCAGGGCCAAATACCGCGTCATTGCGGCCAAGAGACGAAAAGGCCCGGGCGATATGGGCGCGGGTAATTCCCGGAATATCACTGCCAATGAGCACTGCGGGTCCATGCGGCAAGGCGCGAAAGCAGCGCGCCATGCGTTGCCCCAGATCGCCGCGCCCCTGGTTTATGAAATTGTTGCGTGGACGCACGTCTGGAGTGGCCGCTATCCAGGTTTGCCAGCGCCGGTCATTGCCAATTCTTTGCATAAGTTGCGCCTGCATCGCCAGGTGAAAACGCAAGGCGGCAAGCGCGCCAATTTCTGCCGCCAGGCGGCGTTTTACCGCCCCCAGCTTTGCTGTCCGGGTAAAAATAATCAGGTGCTTTTTCACCCGTAAATCCGTGCAATGACAGGTATGGGCACACGCAGAAAATACAGCATCAGGCAAAACAGATTTCGTATTTGCCGCCGCAAATAACCATCTGCCGTATAGCGCGCAGCGCTTGTGGTGGCCGAACTGCGGAAATAAATCAGCCGTTTGCGGCCAATGCGACGGATCAGATCGACATCTTCCATAAGGGCTAAATTGCCGTAACCGCCGAGAGCTGTGTATAACTGGCGGTGAATGAGCAGCCCTTGATCGCCATACGGCAGCGCAAATAATTTACAGCGCAATGACACCATGGCTTCGAGGCGTCTTGCTGCTGGGCGGAAATCATCCAGAGCAAACTGGAATACGCCGGCATAGGCGCTGCTTTGGATTTGTTCCATAAAATGTCCCGCCTCTTTCTGCCAGCCATCCGACAGCACGGTGTCCGCATGCAGGAATAGCAGCCATTCACCCCTTGCCGCTGCCGCGCCGTTTGCCAGTTGCTGGCCGCGTCCGGCAGGGCTCGTCAGCAATTTGCAGCCTGCGTCACCAGCGATGTCGATAGTGGCGTCGGTGGAGCCGCCATCCACGACAATCACCTCTTTGATCAGGCCGCTGACAACGCCTGGAATCAGGGCGCTAAGACACTCAGGCAGGCCTGCCGCCACATTCAGGCATGGGATGATGACGCTTAACATGGGCGCAATTTACGCCAGACCCGACCTGTGGAAAAAGAGCTTTACAATATACACTATATGTTCTTATATTGTTCTTCATCCGTTTTAGATGGTGAGGCAATAATATGGATCAGGCATTGGCGCTAGTGCGCGATGGGGCGAGTGTCATGCATGCGGATGCGCGGCGCGGGCGGGGCGCAGTCTCCAATGCGAGCGGGCGTTTCGAGCCGCGTCAGCATGTGACGCTGGATGATGGATGGGGGGGTATTGATAGGGCGCCGCCCCGCCTTAAAACCAGAGTGATGCTGGATCAGGCGCGCAGCATTATCGCCCGCAACAACTCACCGGACATCCCTTTTGAGCGCTCGATCAACGCCTATCGCGGCTGCGAACATGGCTGCATTTATTGTTTCGCCAGGCCAACGCACGCCTATCTGGGGTTTTCGCCCGGCCTTGATTTCGAAAGCCAGATCATGGCCAAGCCGGATGCCGCGGCTTTGCTGGAAAAAGAATTACGCAATCCCAACTATTCGCCGCAGCCCATCGCCATGGGCACCAATACCGACGTCTATCAGCCGCTTGAAAAGCAATACCGCATCACGCGCGGTATACTTGAGGTGCTAAACCGTTTCCATCATCCGGTGTCGATTGTCACCAAATCGGCGATGATCACCCGCGACATTGATATTCTTGGCGATATGGCGGCGCGCGGATTGGCGAAAGTTTTCGTTTCGGTAACGACGCTGGATCGCGGGCTGGCGCGCCGGATGGAGCCGCGCGCGGCGACGCCCTGCAGGCGGCTGCAAACAATTAGGATGCTGGCTGATGCGGGGATTCCAACCGGCGTTATGGCGGCGCCAATTATTCCGGCGGTCAATGATATGGAAATCGAAGCAATCCTTGAGGCGGCGCACAAGGCCGGTGCGAAAAGTGCTGGCTATGTCATGTTGCGGCTGCCGCTGGAAATTAAAACCCTGTTCCGCGAATGGCTGGTGCAGGAATTTCCGGACCGCGCGGACAAGGTAATGTCGCTGGTGCGCGATGTGCGCGGCGGTAAAGATAATGATGCGGCCTTTCACACGCGCATGCGCGGCCAGGGACCATATGCCGAGATGATCGGGGCGCGTTTTCGCGTTGCCGTGCGCCGCTTGGGGCTGAACGGGCCTAGCCGCAGGCTTGATATTTCACAATTTCGCGCGCCGCCAAAGGCGGGTGATCAGCTGGATTTGTTTTCGCTATAAAAGCGCAGCGTTTCGGCGAAGGCGAGGAACAGATGATAGAGCGATGTGGCGGGCACAGATTCTGAAACCTTCCTGCCCTTCGCATCGATCTGGTCATTCCAGATACCTGTATCAGGTATCAAATAATTTGCGAAAATCGCGTCAACTGCGGGAGCGATGTGCGCGCGCGCGGCGGTGCGCGCCTCGGCGCTTGGCCCATGTTCGGCGGTGGCGACATACGCTTTCAGGGCTTCGGTTTGCGGCCACAGGCGGTGGCTGGGGCGCAATTTTGCGCCGTTGCGGCTGATTTCGTCATAGGTGAGATTGCTGTCCGCATCGACGCCATGTTTGCAGGCGAATTCAAATACCAGATGCGCCAATTCATGGGCGCTGGCGTCTGTGGAAAGTTTGGCATAGTTGTGCAATATCCACGACCATTCGAAATGGTGTCCCGGCTCGACTATCTGTCCTTGCGGGCCATCCAGCGGCAGCCATTCCCTGGTGAAATATTCCCCCAGACTGTGTGTGTTCATATCAAAAAACCGTGTACGGAACAGTTCAAACAATTGCGCGCCGCGTTTAAGATAGCCGCCGTCTCCGGTTGCCTGATTCAATGCAATCATGGCCTCCATTAAATGCATGTGCGGGTTTTGCAGCCTTGGCGGGCCTTGTAACACCTGGCCATTTTCAGAAACGCCTTCGAAATAGCCGCCATGCGCGGCGCAAGCCAGACACTGGTCTAAAAATTCCAGTGTCTGATTGACAATTTCAAGCGCATGGGCGTCCCGCGACACGCGATAATGCCACGCGCTTGCAAATAGCACGAACGCCTGATCGTATGTATCGGCGCCCGTATCAAGCGGGCTGCCATCCGGGTTGACGGTTTTGGCCCATCCGCCTTCCGGACCCAGCCAATAATGCTGCGTCAAAAAATCAAAGCCTTGGGCGGCCGCAGCGCGCCATTGCGGCCGCCTTGCGGGCGCAGGATCGATCAAGGCGGCATGAGAAAACACATAGGTCTGCCGGGCCTGCACCCGCAGGCGTTTGAAACCGGGATCGTCGGGCAAACCTCCAAGCGTCAGCCGTTCGGTAAAGCCGCCATGTGTGCGGTCAACCCCATGTTCAAGCCAATGCGGCAGGGCCTGGCCGTATATCCATTGTTCGATCTTTTCCATGGCGGCGCGGGACAGAAAATTTCCTTCCATAATTTTGATCCAAATCAACGCAAGCCAAATGTTAAGAAGGCATTCTGGAAATGGAGCGTTGTCAACTCATGGAGGATAAACATCATGACAGATAAATCTAGAGCCTTGTCACTGCTGGGAAACGACCATTTCTGGCCGCGGTTCTTTGATCCGTTCCGCGACTTGGGTTCCGCTATCTCCAATTTTTTCTCGCCCAGCGCGGATGCGGTTAACAAGGAGGATTGCTATGAAATCCAGGTTGAACTGCCGGGGGTAGCCGAGAAAGATGTCGATGTGTCGATCGAAAACAACACCCTCACCATCAAGGGCGAGAAGCGTTCAGAGCGAGAGGAGAAGGATAAGAATTATTATTTCTCCGAACGCCGTTATGGCGCCTTCGAGCGGTCCTTCCGGCTGCCGGAGGACGTAAAGGAAACAGATATCAAGGCCACTTATAAGGACGGTGTGCTGAGATTGTTATTGCCGAAATCCGAGGCTAAAAAACCTGTAGGCCGCAAGATTGAGGTGAAGGCAAGCTGACACGGCGCTCATGCGTTATGGGGGGCGTTGCCCCCCATAACGGTTTGTTACCTGCTGGGCAGGCGCACCTGCGCGGTTCCAAAGATAGACAATTCGCCATCCTGATTTTCTGCGCGCTGTTCGATGTCAATAATGTTTTGCCCATCCACTTGGCGTTTACCAGTAACCGCTCCATTGATATAGAGCACGTCGCCAACCGGATTATGGCGGCGGATTTGCGCCTTTGATTGCCGCAAAAATCCAGCGTCCCCCATCCAGTTGGTCAGGTGATGGGTAAGCCAGGAAAACCGCTCCGGGCCGTAGTCATAGGCCTCGGGTACGCCGATGGTGGCGGCGAATTCGCTTTCCCAATGCACCCGCTCCGGGCAATCGGGAATGCCAAAACGGTTCTTGATGCCAAGGCCGGGATGCTTATGAATCTGCTGCCAGTTCAGCTTGTTGGCGCGGATATACAGCCCGCCCCAGCCCTGCGCATAGGCGATAAATCCTGTCACCGTCATTGGCCCCTTGAGCATCGTGGGCAGTTTTTCGCCGATCTGTACATCTTCGAAATAGCGCGGCCTAGCGCCGCGCACTTCTTCCTGGGCGTAGTGGCGGTAAATCTCAACCAGTTCCGCATCGCTGTAAACCTTGGGCGCTGCGGCCTTGACGGCGTCATATTTGGTGCCGCGTTCGCGCGCGATGTCGCGGTCGGTGCGGAAACACCAGCTGTCCGCTTCGCAGAGCAGTTCCTTATCCTGATTATAAAAATTTACATGATAGATTTGCTGCACCGCGCGGCCGGAAAATTTTGTGTCGTGCAGGATCAAATCCTTTAGCCAGGATTCGGTGCGCAATTCATCATTGCGGCGGATATTTTTATGCCAGTTGAAATCCGCCCCCGCCCACATGGCGTGCACGCCGGGCAGGCCGCCGACATAACCCGAAATAATCCGGTCGCAGGCAAACAGAAACGACGGCGGCGCAATAATGCCTTTATGCGCGGTTGCCGCCGCATACGCCGGATCGCACCATAACGGATTATCGTCGCCGATGCCGTGCGCATAATGGCGGATATTGTCGCGGGTCGCCTCATGGCACCACGGCTCCAGCGTATCTTCAATACGCACGCCAATACGGCTGCGCAAATCATCCAGGCCACGCTCGGTAATTCCGGTAAATTGCCTGTCTAAATGGTCTTGTTCCTGCTCATCCATAGGCTGTCCTTTATGTTTGCCGCATGCAGCTATAACGGAAACATTTGCAAATTCAATCAAACCTGATCAAGCTGGTGATGATCATAACAATAACCTACACCGCAGGGGGCGATCATGACGATAAATTCTGTATTAGGCCCTGTTAAGCCTGAGGAATTGGGTTTTACCCTTATTCATGAACATCTGTCAGCCGGGATGCCGGGATGGGAGCTTGATCCCGATGACTTTGACCGCAAGAAAGAAGTTGCAAGTTGTGTCGTCAAACTCAAGGAAATTAAAGAGCTTGGCGTGAAAAGCTTTGTCGATCCGTGCCCGATGGAATTGGGCCGTGATCCGGAATTCGCCGCCGAATGCGCTGACAGAAGCGGCATGCAGGTGATTATCGCTACCGGGCTGTACAATGAAGCGCTGGGCATTCCACATCACTTCCGGCTGATGAATGTGGACGCCATTGGCGAAATTTATACGCGCGAGCTGACCGAGGGCATTGGCAAGACAGGCATAAAGGCCGGCATCATCAAGGTGGCGACGGGCGGCATTCCCGGCATGACCGAGAAGGGCAACGGCATTAGTAAGGCGGAGAAATTGTGCCTGCGCGCCGCGGCAAAGGCGCAAAAGGCCACCGGCGCGCCAATCCTGTGTCACAATAGCGAGGTCGAGCCCTATGGCCGCGAGGTGCTGGACATCCTGTCCGAGGAGGGGATCGACTTTAACAAGGTGCTGATCGGCCATGCGTGCGGTGTCGGCGACCTGCGTTATTATTTCGATATTCTTGACCGCGGCGCGTGGCTTGGGTTTGACCGTTTCGGAATTGAAACAATTGCGTCGGACAAGTTGCGGCTTGCGGGCCTGCTTGGTTTGCTTGCGGTTGGCTATGACCGCATCATGCTGTCGCATGACGCGGTGCATTGCCTGCGCGGTAGGCCGGGCGGCGGTTTTGGCGGCATGCTCACGGGCAATCCGAATTGGAATTTTGCGCATATCTCGCGCAACATCATTCCGCAAATGCGCGCTGCTGGCGTGCCGGAAGAGAAAATCCGTACACTGATGGTCAGTAACCCGGCCAGTTATTTCAAAAAATAGGGAGCGGCGGCATGACGATCAATTCTGTATTAGGCGCGCTTAAGCCAGAGGATTTGGGCTTTACGCTTATCCATGAGCATTTGTCCATCGGCTGGCCTGGCTGGGAGCTTGACCCCGATGATTTCGACCGCAAAAAAGAAGTTGCGAGTTGTGTGGTCAAACTCAAGGAGATCAGAGAGCTTGGCGTGCAGAGCTTTGTTGATCCCTGCCCGATGGAGCTTGGCCGCGATCCGGAGTTTGCCGCCGAGGTGGCGTCGAAATCCGGCATGAATGTCATAATCGCCACCGGGCTGTATAATGACGTGATGGGCATTCCGCAGCATTTCCGTTTGATGAATGTGGACGCCATCGGCGAGATCTATGCGCGCGAGATCACCGAGGGGATTGGCAAAACCGGCATCAAGGCCGGCATCATCAAGGTGGCGACGGGCGGCACGCCTGGCATGAACGAGAAAGGGTCCGGGATCACCAAGGCGGAGGAAAAATGCCTGCGCGCGGCGGCGCGGGCGCACCGCGCGACCGGCGCGCCGATCCTGTGTCACAACAGCGAGGCGGAGCCGTATGGCCGCGAAACGCTCGATATATTCGACGAGGAAAAGGTGGATTTTAACAAGGTGCTGATCGGTCATGCCTGTGGCGTCGGCGACATGCGCTATTATTTCGACATTCTGGAGCGCGGCGCCTGGCTTGGTTTTGACCGTTTCGGCATCGAGACCATCGCCTCCGATAAGATGCGGCTTGCCTCGCTCATCGGCTTGCTCGGCGTTGGCTATGACCGCATCATGATGTCGCACGATGCCTTACATTGCATGCGGGGACGGCCTAGCAATGCGCTGCAACGGATGCTGGCCGGCTCGCCGAACTGGAATTTCGCGCATATCTCGCGTAATATTCTGCCTGCGATGCGCAAGGCGGGCGTGCCGGAAGATCAAATCCGTATACTGACTGTAAAAAACCCCTTCAGCTATTTCAAAAAATAGGAGCCATTCATGGCGGGAAGATTAGACGGCAAAGTTGTCCTGATTAGCGGCGGCGCCAGCGGCATTGGCGCGGCGCATGCGCGCGTCTTCGCCGCCGAGGGCGCGAGGGTGCTGATCGGCGATATTCAGGAGCAAATGGGCAAGGACGAAGCCGCCGCCATTGGCGCCACCAACAGCGGCGGGCAGGCGGCCTTCACCACCCTTGACGTGACCAGCGAACAAAGCTGGAAAGACGCGGTGGCGAAGGCGGTGAGCCTGTATGGCAAGCTTACCACCTTGATCAACAATGCGGGCATCGCCATCATGGGCGGCCTCACCACGGAATCCCAGGATAGCTGGGATAAGACCATCGCCGTCAACCAGGCGGGCGTTTGGTATGGGATGCGGGCGGCGGTGCCGGAAATGCTGAAAGCGGGCGGCGGCGCGATTGTCAATATTTCCTCCGTCTACGGAATTATCGGCAGCCCTGACATGCTGTCCTACCATGCCTCCAAGGGCGCGGTGCGGCTGATGTCAAAGGCGGCGGCGCTGGAATACGCCACCAAAGGCATTCGCATCAATTCGGTGCATCCGGGCATGATCCAAACCCCGATAATGGCTAAAACGCTTCCCAGAAGTGAAAAGGGCGCAGCTTCAGCGGATGCGGCGGCGGCAGATGCGATGATAAAATCCATTTTTTCCAGAACCCCTATGGGCCGCTTTGGCCATCCGGAGGAAATCGCCTATGGCTCGCTGTTCCTGTGTTCGGATGAGGCTTCATTCGTCACCGGCGCGGAGCTGGTCATCGATGGCGGCTGGACCACGCAGTAGACAATCCTGATTCCCCTCCCCCTTTCAGGGAGAGGGGGAATGCTGCCAGCGCAGCACCGGGGTGCGGGCGGCGCGGGTTTCATCAAGCCGCCCGCGCGGCGCTAGCCGCGGCGCGCTGGTGAAGCGTCCGGTTTTGCCGGATTTGGCCTCGCGCGCCAGATCGCGCAGGCAGGCGATGAAGCTATCGAGGGAATCTTTTGATTCGGTTTCCGTCGGCTCGATCAGCATCGCGCCGTGCGCCACCAGCGGGAAATAAATCGTCATCGGGTGATAGCCCTCATCAATCATCGCTTTGGCGAAATCCAGGGTAGTGACGCCGGTGTCTTTCAGGAAGGCGTCATCAAACAGACATTCATGCATGCAGGGGCCGGGGAAGGGTGCGCTCAACTCATCCTTCAGGCTTGCCAAAATATAATTGGCGCTCAGCACCGCGTCTTCGGCCACCTGCCGTAGCCCGTCCGCGCCATGGCTGAGCATATAGCTCAGCGCCCGGACGAACATGCCCATCTGCCCGTGAAACGCGGTCATGCGGCCAAACGGCGAAGCATCACCCGCATCGGCTTCTTGCTCAATAAGATCAAAACTGCCGCCGCGATGGACAATAAAGGGCAGCGGCGCAAACTTCGCCAGGGCGTCTGAAAACACCACGGGGCCAGCGCCCGGCCCGCCACCGCCATGCGGTGTTGAAAATGTTTTGTGCAAATTGATATGCATGGCGTCAATACCAAGATCGCCAGGGCGCACGCGCCCGACCAGGGCGTTGAAGTTGGCGCCGTCGCAATAGAAATAGCCGCCAGCATTATGCACGGCCTTCGCCATTTCCATGATTTCGGTTTCGAACAGGCCGCAGGTGTTTGGGTTGGTCACCATGATCGCCGCGACATCGGGGCCTAGCTTGGCTTTCAACGCCGCCAGATCAACGCGGCCTCGTTTGTCTGCGGGGATGGGATCAACAGTAAAACCACACATGGCGGCGGTGGCCGGATTTGTGCCGTGCGCGGATTCGGGCGCCAGCACCCGGTTGCGTTTTTCACCGCGCGCATCAAGTGCGGCGCGGATCGCCATCAGCCCGCATAGCTCCCCGTGCGCGCCGGCCTTGGGCGACATCGCGACGGCAGGCATTCCGGTAAGCGTGCGCAGCCAATGGGCAAGCGTGCCGATGAGCTCCAGCGCGCCTTGCACACTGCCAATGGGCTGTAAGGGATGCAGATCGGCAAAGCCCGGCAGCCGCGCCATTTTTTCATTCAGCCGCGGATTATGTTTCATCGTGCACGAGCCAAGCGGATAGAGGCCGGAATCAATGGCGTAATTCTTCCGGCTGAGGCGGACAAAATGCCGCACCACCTGCGGCTCCGACAGACCGGGCAAGCCACTATTGCCCTGACGGGCAAGACCGCCGAGCCGGTCCGCCATCCCGGCTGGTTCCGGCAGATCGACACCGCTTCGCCCCGCTGCGTCCTGTTCAAAAATTAACGGCTCCTCGTGATCAAGCCCGCGATTGCCGGTAAAGGTTTCGAAACTCTCTGCACCCGCCTGAATGGGGCCGGTCGGGCGTCCTTGCCGCATCATGCGAGCGCCTCCTTCAATGCGGCGGCAAAGGCCGCCATGTCTTCATCCGAATTGGTCTCGGTGGCGGCGGCGATCAATAAGTTTGCGGCATTGGGATCGCCGGGCAATAACCGGGATGCAGGTACGCCGCCAAGCACTCCGCGCGCGGCCAATGCGCCGGCAACCGGGCCTGCGGGTTTTGGCAGGCGCAGGGTGAATTCGTTGAAAAAACTTTTGTTAAGGCAACTGACGCCGGGGATTTGTTCCAGCATGCCTGAAAGTTTAATCGCTGCCTGATGATTTAGCATGGCCAACCGTTTGAATCCGCTCTCGCCAAGCAGAGATAGATGAATGGTGAAGGCGAGACAGCACAGGCCCGAATTGGTGCAGATATTGCTGGTCGCCTTTTCGCGGCGGATATGCTGTTCGCGCGCTGAAAGCGTCAGCACATAGCCGCGCCGTCCCAGCGCATCAACGGTCTCACCACATAGACGCCCAGGCATTTGCCGTTGCAAACGGGTGTGCGCCGCGAACAGCCCCAGATACGGGCCGCCAAAATTCAACCCAACGCCAAGCGATTGCCCTTCGCCCGCAAAAATATCCGCGCCCATCTCGCCCGGCGATTTGATGGCGCCAAGGGCCAGCGGCTCGGTGGTGACCGCAACCAGCAGCGCGCCCTTTGCATGGGCAGCCTCGGCGATGGGCCGCAGATCGCGCAGATGGCCAAAGAAATCCGGCGTCTGCACGACCACGCAAGACGTGCCGTTATCAATGCGGGCGATTATGTCTTCCACACCATCGAAGGCGGGCGGCATGGCGTCTATCTCGCCGCCGGCGAAATGCGACGTGGTTTCAACAACCGCCCGGTATTGCGGATGCAGGCCGCCCGACAGCACAGCCCTGTTGCGCTTGGTGGCGCGGCCCGCCATCAATACCGCCTCGGCGCAGGCGGTTGATCCGTCATACATCGAGGCGTTGGCGATCTCCATTCCTGACAGCATCGAGACCTGGGTTTGAAATTCAAACAGATATTGCAGGGTGCCCTGGGAAATTTCCGGCTGATACGGCGTGTAGGATGTCAGAAATTCCGAGCGTTGAATTAAATGATCGACGCTGGCCGGAATGTGATGGCGGTAGCTGCCCGCGCCGCAAAAAAATGGCGCTTGGCCTGCGGCAAGATTTTTCGCGGCCAGCGCGGACAGGATGCGCTCAACCTCCATTTCGCCCTTATGCAGCGGTAAATCCACAAGCCCGCCGCGTTTCGCCGCCGCCGGCACGTCGCGGAACAGATCATCCACCCCGTCCACGCCAATGGTTTGCAGCATGGACACGCGGTCATTTGGCGTAAGCGGCAAATAACGCATCAGGCAAGCCCCGCGACATATTCGTTATAGGCGGCCTCATCCATGAGGGATTCCAGATCCGCCGCATTACTGAGCCGGATTTTGAAAAACCATCCGGTGCTTTCCGCGCCCTCATTGACCATGACAGGTGCACCCTCAAGTGCGGTGTTTACTTCAAGCACCTCACCGCCCGCAGGCGTGTAGATTTCGCTGGCCGCCTTGACGGATTCAACGACCGCCGCCTCGCCGCCCCGCTCGAATTTCGCGCCTACTTCCGGCAACTCAACGAAAACGATATCGCCCAACTGTTCCTGGGCGTAATTCGAGATGCCAACGGTTCCAATGGGCCCATCAACCCGTATCCATTCGTGATCCTCCGTGTACAGACTTTTACTCATTGACCCTCTCCATTATATATTAATCTTTGCGGTGAAAGCGTTTTTCAACAAACGGCATTTTCACAATGCGCGCGGGAAGCGGCTTGCCGCGAACGATCAGGTTTACAGAAGCGCCTTCGCTGGCGTGCTCGCGCGTCACATATCCCATGGCGATGGGATGGCCGAGCGTCGGGCCAAACGTGCCGCTAGTGATGCTGCCGATTTTGCCGCCCGCGATACTGGTGATTTGTGTGCCTTCACGGGCAGGCGCGCGCCCCTCCGGGCGAAGTCCCACACGCAGCCGGTTGGGGCCATCGCGCAATTGCGCCTGCAAGATGGATGCGCCGGGAAAGCCGCCCTGCTCGCGCCGCCGTTTACCGATCGACCAGGAAAGCGCGGCCTCAACCGGCGTCGTTGTTTCATCAATGTCATGGCCATACAGGCAAAGCCCGGCTTCAAGACGCAATGTGTCGCGTGCGCCAAGCCCGATGGGGGAAACTTCGGGTTCCGCCAATAACGCCTTTGCAAAATCCTGGGCTATAGCGCCGGGAACGGAAATTTCAAAACCATCCTCGCCGGTATATCCACAGCGGTGAATGATCACCTCAACGCCGTTCAGCTCAAAATGCCGCCCATACATAAATCCAAGGCTTGCGGCGGCGGGAACATGACGCGCCAGAACGGTCTCAGCCAGCGGCCCCTGTAATGCAATCAGCGCGCGCTCCTCCAGACGGGTGAGGGACGCCTTGCCCGCCAGCGCAGTTTCAATATGCGCAAAATCACGCGCCTTGCATCCGGCGTTCACCACCAGAAACAACTGGTTTTGAAGGGCTGGATCAGCAGGCCGGGTGACCATCAGATCATCAATGATGCCGCCCTGCGCATTCAGCAATTGGGTGTAGCGCATTTGCCCCGGTTTCAAATCGCAGATGTTGCCGGGGACCAGGGTTTCGAACGCTACGGCGATATCAACACCAGGGGCGGCGGTGAGGACGGCCTGGCCCATATGCGAGACATCGAACAGGCCCGCCTGTGTGCGTGTGCTCAGATGTTCTTTCAGCACGCCCGCTGGATACTGCACCGGCATGTCATAGCCAGCGAACGGCGTCATCTTAGCGCCCAGCGCCAGATGCAACCCATGCAGCGGGGTTTTCAGCAAAGTTTCAGATGTCACGCTCATCATCGGTTCCCGTATTTAGGCTGTAACGAATCGCTACACCCTGCCGGAAGCACGGCTTGCGCCGCCGGCTGCCCCCTCTGTCACGGGAACCTGAGAGATTTGACCCTGCTTCGTCCCTTGCCGGTAATTGCCGGAAATTGGCGGGACAACGCAGGGCTTACCCCTTCGGTGAGACATGAGCCTGCGCCCACATCTGCTTTCCAGAGTTTCATCCCCCTGCGGTCCGGTTGCCTGAGAGTTTCCGGGGCGGTTGCTCCTTCGGCGCCGGTCTGCCTGGCGTTGCTGTGCGCATCACCAGAAACCCGGACTCTTCCGCAGGGATCAAATGTGTGTTCCCCGCATAAGGCCCATCGGTCTGATGCGAGTTAAGCGGATGATAGGCGGCGGCGCGCCAGAGTCAAATGATTCCCTCTACAGCATTTC
Source organism: uncultured Alphaproteobacteria bacterium (assembly GCA_947085465.1). Classification (GTDB taxonomy): domain Bacteria; phylum Pseudomonadota; class Alphaproteobacteria; order UBA11222; family UBA11222; genus CAMTWQ01. The sequence continues at coordinate 27,172 of CAMTWQ010000007.1, read as the reverse complement.
TTCCGCCAGCAGGCGCATGCTGTCGGGCCGCGCCCCGGCGGCCAGCATGGCAGAGATTTGCTGCTTTTTACCGGCCGCCTTCCACAATTGCAGGCGGTCCTTAATACGGTCGGCAGGGCCAAGCAGCGCAATTTCGTCGCACAATTTATCCGGCACCTTGTTGGCGGCCTCAGCCTTTTTACCGTCGAGATACAGATCCTGGATTTGCTTCGCCTCCGCCTCATAGCCAAGACGTTTAGCATAGTCGTTGTAGAAGTTTTTATCGCGCGCCCCCATGCCGCCAATATACAGCGCCAGGAAATTTTTCACCGGGATGCGGCATCTTTCCAGATCGCCGCCGATGATCACGTTGACAAAGGGCATGACATCAAAGTTTCCGGTGTTTTTCTTGCCGCCGGATTTGGCAAAACCTTCCTTCATTGGCCCCTCGAACAGATCAATGCGCTCGGGATTCATGAATACGGGAATAAAGCCATCGGCAATTTCCGCCGCCGTCGCGATGCCCGAAGGCGAAATCGAACCGGTGACGATTTTAAGATTCGGATCGCCGTGCAAAATGCTTTTCAGCGGCTTGCCCAGCCCGCTGCCATCCTTGCCCATGTAAGGAATCTGATAGTGATAGCCCTGATGGGTGAGCGGCTGCTTGCGGTCAAGAATCTTGCGGATAATTTCGATATATTCCCGGGTGCGGGTGAGGGGCCGCCCATAGGGCACACCGTGCCAGCCCTCGATCACCTGCGGTCCGGATGGCCCGATGCCGAGTATAAACCGCCCGCCGGACATCGCTTGCAGGGTCATTGCCGTCATCGCCGCCATCGCGGGCGTGCGCGCCGACATCTGCATGATGGCGGTGCCGACCTTGATTTTCGTGGTGCTGGCGAGCAGCCAGGCGGCGGGCGACACCGCGTCCGATCCCCAGGCCTCCGCCGTCCACACGCTGTCAAAGCCCAGGCTCTCCGCCTCGCGCACCAGGCCTACCTGATTTTCAAATGTGCCGCCGGAATAGCCAAGCGTCATGCCGAGTTTCATGTTGTTTCTCCCTGTTACATTCATTCACCGAATACTTGAAAAGCTCAATTTTGTAATCTATCAACAAGCGTATGATACCAGGCATTGTAATACAAAAACTAAACTGGCGCATCCTCGCTGGGTGGATAGCTGCGATATTTATTGCGGTCCGGGCGATACTTCCAATGGACATGATGATGCCCCGGGAGTGGCTCGAAATTACCATCTGTAGCGCGCACGGGGCGCAGACTATTCTGCTCGATCAGGATATGAATCGCGCCGATCCTTCGCAGACAGATGAGGGCGGCGACCATTGCGGCCTCTGTATGCTGGTCTTTGCGCTAGCGTGGGCGATTGCCCTGACATTATCCGTGGCAATGTTGACGCCGCTTGTTGTGCGCCGGCGCCATGAAAACGCGCGTCTGGCGTCATTTGCATACTGCTCCGGCAATCCGCGCGCGCCGCCGCTTTTCTCCTGAATTCAATCTAGCAACCTTAGCGCCCGTCTCGCGCCCCTTCATGGCGCGCGCGTCGCGGTCGTTATTCCGGATTTCTTCAGGAGAAAAACCATGCAATCTGTCTACACTATGTTCAGGCGCATCAATTTGCCCATCGCGCTGGGCTTTCTAATCATCGCAACCAGTTTACAGAATGTGCAGGCGTCCTGTGGCGCATCTTTCTGTACTGTAAACACCAACTGGAACATGCAGGGAGTAGCCGTTGAACCAGGTTGGCGGTTTGATCTGCGCGCTGAGTATGTTGATCAGGATCGACCGAGAGCGGGCGATGACAAGGTAGCGCTTGGGCAAATTCCGCGCCATCATGATGAGGTTGAAACAGAAAATCGCAATGTGATGGTGACGCTCGACTATGCCTATAATGATAGATGGGGCGTGTCGGTAACAGCTCCGGTGGTTGATCGCGAGCACCTGCATATTCATAATCATCATGGCGCTAAAATACCCGAGCGATGGGATTTCACGAGTCTGGGTGATGTGCGGTTACTGGGGCGTTATCAATGGCGCATGGAAAACGCGGAAAATGCGAGTTTGAGATATTACGGCCTGAATTTCGGGGTGAAGCTGCCGGCCGGAAGTATCCGTGAGAGGAACCCGGACGGCGACCTGGCCGAGCGCAGTCTGCAACCAGGAACGGGTTCGACGGATCTGATGCTGGGCGCTTATCATAGCCGGCTTTTGGCCAACTCCAATTCGGCGTTGTTCGTGCAGGGGTTGTTGCAACACCGGCTTGCTACGCGCGAAGATTACAAGCCCGGCAACCGCTTGTTGCTGGATGCGGGTTACCGGTATGACCCCACGCCCAGGCTCGGCTTGATGTTGCAATTCAACGCGCTGTTCGTTGCAAAGGACAAAGGCCTGGAAGCTGAACCCAATGATAGCGGGGGCAGCTTTTTATTCGTCAGCCCCGGTGTAAGCTACGCCATCGCTCAGAATGTTCAACTGTATGGGTTTTTTCAGCAGCCACTGCGCCAGCATGTCAACGGCGTACAATTAACGCAGGACTGGTCGGTCGCGTCTGGCGTGAGTGTCCGGTTTTAGAATGGGCTGTGCCCAGCTGGAGCCGCCCCGCCCCACACTGTCACCGTGGGTGGGGCGTCTCAACCTAAACACAGCACCCCCTAGCACTGCCTACGCCGCCAATTCCTTGATAAGTTGCGGGCGCTTTTCGGGCGCTGCGTAGCTGAAATTGATGCTGATGCGATCGACCAGCCCGGTGTAGCGGCTTTTGATCATTGGCACGATCTCCTGCGGCTCGCCTACCACCGCGAATGCGTCGAGCATGTCATCCTCGATCAGCTCGCCCATCTCGACCCATTTGCCTTGTTTCGACATCAGGTTCAGTTGCGGCTGCAACGTGCCCCAGCCATGGGTTTCCAATACGCCGCGATAAGCGGGCGTCGAGGCGTAAAAGGCGATGCGTTGTTTGATCGCCCGTTTGCTCTCGGCGAATTCTTTTTCGTTATTGCCGGTGACGATAAACACCGGATAGGAAAGCTCGAACGTGTTGCGGGCGCGGCCGCGTTTTTTCAGGCTGGCTTCGACTATCGGCAACGTCATCTGCTTGAGATATTTCACGCTGGTCATCGGGTGCACCATGATGCCATCGCCGACATCGGCGGCGACCTCGGTCATCATCGGGCCGACCGCGGCCAGAAACACGCGCGGCGGGCCAAATTTGCTGGGGGTCGGGGTGAACACCGGGGTCATCAGCGTGTGCGAATAAAACTCACCGCGGAAATTCAGCGGGACGCCATCATACCAGTTGGCCCAGATAGCCCGCATGGCCATGATCATTTCACGCATGCGCGGCGCCGGGTGCGACCAGGGCATGGAAAAACGCTTTTCGATATGCGCCTTGATCTGCGAGCCGATGCCCATGATGAAACGGCCCTGGGAGAAATTGTTCAGATCATTGCCAATCGACGCCATATTCAGCGGATTGCGGGCGAATGCGACCGCAATGGCGGTGATCAGTTCGATGTTCTGGCTGTGCTCGGCCGCCAGCACCAGCGGCAGAAACGGGTCATGCCCGGTTTCAAACGACTGCGCGCCGTTAAACCCCGCTGCCTGCAACTGGACGATCCGCTCGGTGACTTTTTCATCAAGACCGATGGGAAGTTCGCCGTCTACTTTCATTGTCTCCTCCTGAACTGTGGCTTTCCTGATATGGTTGGCCTATTCAATCATATTCACGCGGCCAGCGACACGCATTTTCGACGCGGTTGGGCGGGTATAAGAAAATAGAGGATGTTCAGGTGCTTCATACAGCGGGCGAACAAGGGGCCGGGTGATGGATAGCGAGAGTGCGCCGTTGATAAGCGCCGCCGCCATTGATCTCAGCATCGGCGGACGGCGCATACTGGAACGGGTGGATTTAACCGTTGGGCCGGGGGAAATCGTCACCCTGATCGGCCCCAACGGCGCCGGAAAAAGCAGCCTGGTGCGGGTGTTGCTGGGCCTAATCCGCCCGGACAGGGGCGAAGTGCACCGCCGGCCCGGCCTTGGCATTGGCTATCTGCCGCAAAAATTGGCGCTCGATCCGATTTTGCCGATGCGCGTCGGGCGATTGATGACGCTGACCTGCAAGCGCACCCGCGAACAGGTATTGGCGGCGCTGGCCGAGACCGGCATGGCGCATTTGATCGACGCGCAGGCGCAGACGCTTTCTGGCGGCGAATTGCAACGGGTGTTGCTGGCGCGCGCGCTGCTGGCCGGGCCTGATCTGCTGGTGCTGGACGAGCCCGTGCAAGGGGTGGATTTCAGCGGCCAGGCGGAACTATACCGGCTGATAGGAGGCATCCGCGACCGGCATGGCTGTGGCATCCTGATGGTGTCGCACGATCTGCATCTGGTGATGGCGGCGACGGACCACGTATTTTGCCTTAACCGCCATTTATGCTGTGCAGGCGCGCCAGAGGCGGTGGCGCGCGATCCGGAATATTTGCGCTTGTTTGGCCCAAGGGCCGCGGCGGCCTTTGCCGTTTACGCGCATGGGCACGATCATGTGCATGATGTATCCGGCGCCGTTGCGCCAATGCCGCACGAGCATGGCGCGCACTGATGCTTGATCTGATAAGCGATGATTTTTTTCTGCGCGCGTTGATCGCGGGTATCGGCGTGGCGCTGGTCGCCGGGCCGGTTGGCTGTTTTATCGTTTGGCGACGCATGGCCTATTTTGGCGACACCATGGCGCATTCCGCATTGCTGGGGGTGGCGTTAGGTTTGCTTGCTGATGTTGATCCGGTGCTAGGTGTTGCCGCCGTCACCGCATTAATCGCGCTTATACTTGCAGGCTTTGGCCGCAATCAGAGCTTATCCAGCGATACGCTGCTGGGAATTTTATCGCATTCGGCGCTGTCACTGGGGCTGATTGCGCTAAGCCTGATGAGCTGGGTGCGTTTTGATCTAATGGGATATTTGTTTGGCGACCTGCTGGCTGTTGGCGTCAGTGATCTGTATTTTGTGTATGGCGGCGGCGGCGTGGCGTTGCTGCTGCTTTCTGCAATTTGGCGGCCGCTACTGGCAATGAGCGTGCATGAGGAGCTCGCCCGCGCCGAGGGCGTCGCCGTAACCAAGGTGCGTATCCTTTTCATGCTGTTGATTGCGCTGCTGATTGCCGTGGCGATGAAAATCGTCGGCGTGCTGCTGATCACCGCCTTGCTGATTATACCGGCGGCGGCGGCGCGGCGTTTTGCACAAGGCCCGGAAATGATGGCGGCGCTGGCGGCGCTGATCGGGGCGGTAGCGGTGACAGGGGGCCTGTATGGCTCGTTATATTTCGATACGCCGTCTGGCCCGTCCGTGGTGCTTGCCTCATTGTTGCTGTTTTTGTGCAGTTTAGTGGCTGGGCGCGGATTATTCAGGAGTTAGAAAGTGAGTTTCATTAATTACCGCTGCGGTCTGGCGGGCGCTTTATTTTGTCTGTTGTTGAGCGCGCCCGTGGCCCAGGCCGCCAGCGGCGGCGTGATCAATTTTCAGGAAGAAAATGACCTGTTCGGGGATGGAAGTGATCAGCACTTCACCCATGGGATGCTGCTAAGCTGGCTTACGCCGCCCGAGACACGGCACGAAAAACTGACGGAATTTTTTGATCTGCTGCCATTTTTCGAACATGGGCGCAAGCTTCGTTTTAGCTTTGGCCTTGGCCAGAACATGTACACGCCGCAAAATATTTCGCGCACCGTTCCTGATCCGGCCGACCGGCCCTATGCAGGCTGGCTGTATGGCAGCGCGGGAATGGTTTCGGAAAGTGACGGCAGGATACTGGAGAGCTTGGAACTCAATCTTGGCATGGTTGGGCCATCGTCGTTTGCCGGGGATGTTCAGACAACGTTTCATCAGTGGATCAACAGTCCGCGTCCCGAAGGCTGGAGTCATCAACTCAAAAATGAACCGGGCGTCGTGCTGTATTATGAAAGCAAGCAGCGGGTGGAAAAGCATAATCCCAATCGCTGGATACAATATGATTTTACGCCGCATATTGGCGGCGCTCTGGGCAATGTGTTCACTTATGCGGCGGCGGGGGCAACCTTTCGTATCGGTGATGGGCTGCCAAGCGATTATGGCCCGCCGCGTATCCGCCCCAGCCTGCCCGGGTCCGGTTTCTTTGAGTCCGGTGGCGCGCCGTTCGCCTGGTATCTGTTTGGCGGTGTCGAGGGGCGCGTGGTGGCGCGCAATATTTTTCTCGACGGCAATACATTCGCCGGCAGCGCCAGCGTTGAGCGCAACTGGCTGGTAGGCGACTTGCAAGGGGGGCTGGTTGTCACTCTCAAACAGGTCCGCATCGCCTATACCCACATCGTGCGCAGCAAGGAGTTTGATAGCCAATCGCAGAGTGATCAATTCGGCGCTATCAGTGTGTCATTCGCGTATTAGAGGCTATCTGCCGCAAAAATTGTCACTCGATCCGATTTTGCCGATGCGCGCCGGGCGATTGATGACGCTGACCTGCAAGCGCACCCGCGAACAGGTATTGGCGGCGCTGGCCGAGACCGTCATGGCGCATTTGATCGACGCGCAAGCGCAGACGCTTTCTGGCGGCGAATTGCGGGACGCTATACACTAGGGCGATAGAGCTTGAATTTCCAGTCTCAGATGACTATGATGACCAACATGATCTGATTCTCGAAATGGGAGCATTTACAGATGGACATCTGGACCGTTGCCGAGGCAAAAGCAAAATTCAGTGAATTGATTGACCGCGCCCGCGCAGAAGGCCCGCAGACGATTACCCGCAAGGGACACAATGCGGTGGTGGTTGTGTCGGCCCAGGAATGGGAACAGAAAACCAGGCGCACCGGCAATCTGGCTGAATTTTTCGCGGCCTCGCCACTGCGTGGCTCCAGGCTGAAAACGCCACGCGTAAAAGGCGGTTTGCGGAAGCATGATCTGTGAACTTCCTGCTGGACACGAATATAGTTTCCGAATGGGTTAGGCTGCGCCCTGATCCTGGCGTCGTTGACTGGCTTGAGAACGCAGACGAAGATCGCTTATTCATTAGCGTCATTACGCTGGCGGAGCTTCGTCATGGGATTGAGCAATTGAAGGATGGGCCCCGTCGCAAGCGGCTTGATGAATGGTTGCGTGATGAATTACCGCAACGTTTTTCAGGGCGCGTGTTGCCAATTGATGACGCCGTAGCGGATGCCTGGGGCAGACTTATGGCGCGCAGCAGGAAATCTGGTCGTCTAATTCAGCCCATGGACGGCTTCATCGCAGCCATCGCCCAGGTGCACGCGCTTGGCCTGGTGACGCGAAATGTAACGGATTTCAAATCCGTACTAAAAACAATCATTAATCCGTGGAATGTAAATAACTGACACGCTGGAGTAGAGTCATGAACCCGCCAACCCGCGCAGAAAAACCGCCGGAAATATATCAAAGCTTTATCATGGACAGTTCCCGCTGGGAAAATTTCAAATCCCGCGATGGGGATATCTTTATCTGTTCACCTCCTAAATGCGGCACCACCTGGACGCAGATGATCTGTGCACTGCTGATTTTTCAGAAAATCAAATTTGAGCGCCCGCTGAGTGAGTATACGCCGTGGCTGGATATGATGATCGCGCCCATTAATGAAGTGCTGGCTAGGCTTGACGCGCAAACCCATCGCCGCTTCATCAAGACGCACACGCCGTTTGACGGGCTGCCATATTTTCCGGAAACGGCTTATTTATGCGTTGGCCGCGATCCGCGTGACGCGTTCATGTCAATGGGGAATCATTTCAAGAACATAAATCCCGAATTTATGGGCAAGATGATGGCCAATGCCAAACCCGGAGCCCGGCCGCCGCATCCGCAGCCGGCGGAAATAGGGGCGCAGTTTATCGCCGGGATCATGGCGACCAGCACCCCAGGCGCAACGGACAATCCTAATGGTGTGCTGCCGTATCTGAAAAGTTTTTGGGATTACCGGCATCTGCCGAATATTCATTTCATCCATTTTGATGATTTGAAACGCGATCTGGGTTTTGAGATGCGCCGTATCGCAAAAATTCTAGGCATTAACGTTGCGGAAAATCTGTGGCCGGAACTGATTGCGGCGGCGAAATTCGAAAATATGAAGGAAAACGCCTCAATGCTGGCGCCTGACGCCGAGGTGGGCGTTTGGCGTGACCCGGGCAATTTCTTCAACAAGGGCGAAAGCGGCCAGTGGCGTAATGTTCTGGGGCCCGATGAATTGGCGGTCTATGCCAGGGTCAAGGCGGAGCGGCTGCCGCCAGAACTGGCGGAATGGCTGGAAAATGGCCGGTTATCGCCTGCCTCGTAAGGGAATATGGCCGTTTTTAGGGCATTAGACCATTTCCTGATCGGATTGAATCAATCCGATCAGGAAAAAATGGTCTAACACATACAATTAGAGCCTTTCTTATCCGATCAGGTTGCTTCAACCTGACCGGGAAAGGCTCTAGAGGGCGCTTTACTTTATTTTGATTCTATGATCACAATTTAGGCAATCGCAAATAGGGCAAGGTGAAGGCTAAGAAACATTCAGGAAAATCCTTGCCGAACCCCGTAAGGAGGGAATCACCATGGCGAATGTAGATATTCACATTAAAGGCGGCACGGTTGTTGATGGCGCCCGCACCCCGCGTTACAAGGCCGATGTCTGGATCAAAGACGGCAAGATTTTGCAGATCGGCGGCACGTCGCCGGGCGCCGCCAAGAAGACCATCGAGGCGGACGGGCTGATTGTAGCGCCCGGCTTCGTTGATCTGCATACGCACTATGATGCGCAAATCCGCTGGGATCCGTATTGCTCGATTTCCGGCTGGCATGGCGTGACCTCTGTAGTGCTCGGCAATTGCGGCTTTGGTTTCGTGCCGGTGCGGCCTGCCGAACGCGAACGCTCGATGCTGATGATGACCCGCACCGAGGCTATCCCGTATGAATCAATGAAAGCGGGCATGATTTGGGATTGGGAAACCATCCCGGAATATCTGGATTCGCTGGAACGCGCCCCGAAGGGCGTGAACTGCATTCAGTATCTGCCGACCACGTCTTTGATGGTCTACGTGATGGGCCTGGAAGCGGCGAAGACCCGTCCAGCGACCGATGCCGAGAAGCTTGAGATGAAGCGGCTGCTGCATGAAGGCATGGATGCGGGCCTGTGCGGCTTCTCGTTGCAGCGGTTGGGCCGCAATTCGGCCCAGGCGGATTTTGACGGCTCACCGATGGTTACCGACACCATGTGCGATGAGGACATTCTCAATCTCGCCGAGGTACTGCGTGAGCGCGGCGAGGGCTTCATTCAGATCACTCAGTCGACAGGCAAGATCAAGGCGGATATGGCGTTCCTGGAAAAGCTGGCGGAAACCGCCCAGCGTCCGGTGCTGCATAACGCTATTGCGCCTTCGCGCAAGGATCCCAAGGTGCATCAGCGCAGCCTCAACTGGCTGGAAAAGGTGCGCGCCAAGGGCCTGCCGATCTATGGACAGACGGCAACCGTGCGCACCGGTTTTGCCTATACTCTGGAAAATTGGAACCTGTATGACTCAAGCCGCGCCTGGCGCAAAGTCACGACGGGCACCCGCGAGGAAAAGCTCGAAAAAATGAAAGACCTCACCTTGCGCGATGCTTTGAAGACCGAATTTGACAGCGCCAACCGCAAGCTTGAGATTATTCAGGCCGGCATTGGCGGCCCGATTCGCAACCTGATTGTGTCGGACGTGAATGGCGTCGCGGAACTGGAAAAATATCTCGGCAAGTCACTTAGCCAAATCGGCGCCGAGGAAGGCAAGCATCCCATCGATCTGATGCTGGATATGTCGATTCTGGGCGATCTGAAGGTCGAGTTCCTTGGCCCCAATCGCGGCTTCAATGCCGACTTCATGGCCGAGATGACCAATGCTTCGGAATATACCTTGCCAGGCGTTTCGGATGGCGGCGCGCACACCAAGTTCTTTACTGGCGGCGCGTTCACCACCGACTTCCTGAGTTGGCTGGTGCGCGACGAGAGCAAGATCACCCTGGAAGAGGCGCATTACCGTTTATCCTCGCTGCCGGCAAAGGCTGCGGGCTTTGTGGATCGTGGCGAGTTGAAGCCGGGCCTTGCAGCAGACGTGGTAGTGTACGGCCTGAATGAGCTTGCCGCCGAGCCGGAATGGGTCGGTGAAATCGTGCATGATTTCCCCGCCAACGAATGGCGGCGGGTCAAGCATGCCAAGGGTTATCACGCCATTATCGTCAACGGCGTAACGACGTTTGCCGATGGCGAATGCACGGGCGCCACGCCGGGCAAGCTGCTGCGCCAGGGCCGGGGTTAATCTGGCCTGACCAAAGAGTTTGTGAACGGCGGCTCCCCTGTGGGGCCGCCGTTTGCGTTTGGGGAGCCGGTTTGACAAGACGGCAATTGCATCGTAACCAATTGAAACTATTGTAATATTTTTGAGAATCCGAGCCAATTGATGAGGCGTTAAATAGACCATTTACCGGATTGTGATATCTGTCCTTATTACGAATGAATGATTTGCTTTTCTGGGAATCTATGATTAGCATTTACCTATAGAAAATTGGCGCAAGGAAGCTTTGAGCTAAGGCCCGAGCCGGATCCTTGCCGAACCCCGTAAGGAGGGAACCACCATGGCGAATGTAGATATTCACATTAAAGGCGGCACGGTTGTCGATGGCGCCCGCACCCCGCGTTACAAGGCGGATGTGTGGATCAAAGACGGCAAGATTTTGCAGATCGGCGGCACATCGCCGGGCGCCGCCAAGAAGACCATCGAGGCGGACGGGCTGATTGTAGCACCCGGCTTCGTTGATCTGCATACGCACTATGATGCGCAAATACGCTGGGATCCGTATTGCTCGATTTCCGGCTGGCATGGCGTGACCTCTGTAGTGCTCGGCAATTGCGGCTTTGGTTTCGTGCCGGTGCGGCCTGCCGAACGCGAACGCTCAATGCTGATGATGACCCGCACCGAGGCGATCCCGTATGAATCGATGAAGCAGGGCATGTCGTGGGATTGGGAAACCATCCCGGAATATCTGGATTCGCTGGAACGCGCCCCGAAGGGTGTGAACTGCATTCAGTATCTGCCGACCACGTCTTTGATGGTCTATGTGATGGGCCTGAAAGCGGCGCAGACCCGTCCGGCGACGGACACGGAGAAAGCAGAGATGAAGCGGCTGCTGCATGAAGGCATGGATGCGGGCTTGTGCGGCTTCTCGCTGCAACGGCTTGGCAAGGATTCCGTACAGGCGGATTATGACGGCGGCCCGATGGTCACCGACACCATGTGCGATGCGGACATCCTCAATCTCGCCGAAGTGCTGCGTGAGCGCGGCGAGGGCTTCATCCAGATCACCCAATCAACCGGCAACATCAAGGGCGATCTGGCGTTCCTTGAAAAGCTGGCCGAGACGGCGCAACGCCCGGTGCTGCACAATGTGATCGTGCCGGCGCGCAAGGACCCCAAGGTGCATCAGCGCAGCCTCGATTGGCTGGCCAGGATGCGCGCGAAGGATCTTCCGATGTATGGCCAGACAGGCACCGTGCGTTCGGGCTTTGCCTATACGCTGGAGAATTGGAACCTGTATGACGCCAGCCCCGCATGGCGCGCCGTCACCACTGGCACGTTCGAAGAAAAGCTGGAAAAGATGAGTAACCCGGCATACCGCACCGCGCTTAAGGGCGAGCATGACAGCGCCAACCGCAAGCTTGAAGTAATTCAGGCAGGTCTCGGCGGTCCGATTAGCGGCTTGATCATCGCGGGCGTTAATAATGTTCCGGAGATGGAGAAGTATGTGGGCAAGACGCTCGGTCAGGTTGCCGAGGAAGAGGGCAAGCATCCGATCGATGCGATGCTGGATATGTCTGTCAAGGGCGATCTGAAGGTCGAGTTCATCGGTCCCAATCGCGGCTTCAACGCTGACTACATGGCCGAGATGATGACTTCTTCCGAATACACCTTCCCTGGCGTATCGGATGGCGGCGCGCACACCAAGTTCTTCACCGGCGGCGCGTTCACCACCGACTTCCTGAGCTGGCTGGTGCGCGACGAAAGCAAGATCACTTTGGAAGAGGCGCATTATCGTTTATCCTCATTGCCGGCGAAAGCTGCAGGCTTTGTGGATCGCGGCGAACTGAAGCCGGGCCTCGCCGCCGACATTGTGGTCTATGGCCTCAATGAACTGGCGATTGAACCGGAATGGGTTGGCGAAATCGTGCATGACTTCCCAGGTAATGAATGGCGCCGGGTACAGCACGCCAAGGGCTATCACGCCATTATCGTCAATGGCGAGACCACCTTTGCCGACGGTAAGTGCACGGGCGCCACGCCGGGCAAGCTGCTACGCCAGGGCCGGGGTTAATCTGGCCTGACCAAAGGGTTTGTGAACGGCGGCCTCATATCGGGGCCGCCGTTTGCTTTTGAGGTTCAGGATTTTGTTTGAACCTGACCGCGCTGGCGGATTTCTCCACGGCGCTGCTCGATGGCGTCCGGCGTCACCGACTTGGATGTGGCCCTGAACACCCGCTGTTCGGTTTCCATGGCGGTGGCCAGATCCTGGCCATAGCCTTCATTGATCAATTGCTTATAGGCGATCAGATTTTCCGGTATGGCCGAAAGCATATCCTGGGCGAGCGCGAGGGATGCTGCCATTAATTCGCCTGGCGCTACGACGCGGTTCACCAGGCCCCACTGGGCCGCCTGTTCAGCGGACAGAAAATTGCCGGTAAGTGACAGTTCCTTAGCGCGGGCCAGGCCAATGGCGCGCGATAGTTTCTGGCTCAACCCCCAGCCAGGCATGACGCCGACCCGCACATGAGTATCGGCAAAACGGGCATTGGTTGAGGCAAGCAGAATGTCGCAGGCGAGCGCCAGCTCGAACCCGCCAGTGATCGCAGCCCCGTTGATCGCGCCGATTATCGGCCCGCGAAACCGCCCCATCGATGACACCACATTGCCGCCGCCCAGCACGCCGCCTATCTGATTTGCGCCGCTGCCCAGTTCCTTCAGATCAAGCCCCGCTGAAAACGCCCGCCCGGCGCCGGTCAGGATCATCACTCGCACCGTTTTGTCGGCGGCCAGCGCATCAATGGCTTTGACCAGCTCCGCGCGCAACTCGCTTGACAGCGCATTCATCGCCTGCGGCCGGTTGAGGGTGAGGGTGGCAACGCCCCCGGAAGCCTCAACAAGCAGTACAGGTTCGGTATTAGTGGACATCCGGCTTGCTCCTTGAAAAGATAGTTGATGATGGGCGCAAGCATAACATCACAACGGTATAATTGGGAGGAGCGATCATGGAAACTATGGAACGGCTGTCTACAGGGCATGGGCTAATCGAGGGGCCATTGTTTGATCCGGCGCGCGGATTGATATTTACCGATGTCACCAATGGGGGCGCCTATTGTTTGGCTGCCGATGGCAAAATATCGACGGTCGTGCCGCATCGCAAAGGCATGGGCGGTCTGGCGATGCACGCCTCTGGCGGCATGATCGTCAGTGGGCGCACCATTGCCTATAAGCCGCCGGGCGGCGGAGACACAGTGAACCTTATCCCGGATAATCCTGCTGGCGGCATCCTGGGCTTCAATGATCTGGTCACTGATGAAGCGGGGCGGATTTATGCGGGCTCCCTGGCTGGAAACGCCCTGAGTGAGGATAGACCCAAGTCTGCCTTCCTGCATCTGGTTGATCTTGATGGCAGTCACCGCGTTGTCGCCAGGGATGTGCATCTAACCAACGGGCTGGGTTTTTCGCTGGATGGGCGGCTGCTGTATCATTCCGATTCCGGGCTGAACGCCATCAAGGTATATGACGTGCGCGATAACGGGGACCTTGGTCCGCCCAGGATTTTCGCCACCACCACCAAAGGCTCGCCGGATGGTCTTGCCATGGCCGATGATGGATCGGTGTGGATCGCGGTTGCCTATGGCGGCGCTGTCATCGGTTATGATCCCTCCGGCAAAGAGATTGCCCGCGTCGAGGTTCCGGTGCCGATGGTGACTAGCCTGTGCTTTGGCGGCGCGGATTGGCGCGATCTTTACATTGTGACCGGGCCGGACAGAACAAACCCGGACTTGGGCGGCTGTATTTTCCGTACACGGAGCAATGTGCGCGGCAAGTTCCGGCCCCTGGCGCGAGTCCGGGTTGCATAAAACCAACGGTCAAATGAAAAGACAAGTTGTCATTTCTGAGCGACCCGCCTGGAGCGGTTTGGGGATGCCCATGCCGCCCCGCCCAAATCAGATGCTTAATGCGAGAAAATGTCCATCTCGCTCCAGCCCATCAGGTCAAGCTGGCTGCGGGTGGAGAGAAAATCAAAACACGCCTGGGCCAACTCCGTGCGCCCTTCGCGGGCCAGCATTTCGTCAAGCTTGGCTTTCAGCGCATGCAGATGCAGAACATCGGATGCGGCGTATTTAAGCTGCGCCTCGCTCAGGTTCGGGTCGCCCCAGTCCGAGCTTTGCTGCTGTTTTGATAGATCGACATTCAGCAAGTCCTTGCACACATCGCGCAGGCCATGCCGGTCGGTGTAGGTGCGGGCCAGACGCGAGGCGATCTTGGTGCAATACACAGGACCAGTGGTGACACCCGTATGCTGTTTCAGCGCCGCCAGATCAAAGCGCGCAAAGTGAAAGATTTTAGTGACTGCGGGATTGGCCAGCAGCCGCGCCAGATTGGGCGTCGACTGGCCACCCTCCTGGCCTTTCTGGGGTATGCGCACCAGATGCGCCGTACCATCGCCACGCGACAGTTGCACCAGGCATAGCCGGTCGCGCAGGGGATTAAGGCCCATGGTTTCGGTGTCGATGGCGACGCTTGGGCCGAAATCGATATTGGCGGGCAAATCGCCGATATGCAGATCAACGTTCATGTGTAGTAACCTTGTCGAACCGGCACACCCCATCCTTTGCTCGCAAGCGAGCTTAGGCTGGTGCCCAGGAGAAGACTCGAACTTCCACGCCCTTGCGAGCGCTAGCACCTGAAGCTAGTGCGTCTACCAATTCCGCCACCTGGGCATCATAGGGGCATATCAGGGGCTTGAGGTAGCCATGACGCGGCGGATTGTCAAAGTCTTTTTCCCCTTTCGCCGGTGAATGCGCTAAAAGAACGCTATTAAACCTGCTGGATGAGGGGCGCATGACGGGTGAATTGATCACAATATTTGGCGGCTCGGGTTTTATCGGCCGGCATTTGATCCGTAAGCTGGCGAGACAGGGCGCGCGGGTGCGCGCGGCGGTGCGCAATCCGAATCTTGCCGGCTATTTGAAACCGATGGGCGATACCGGACAAATCGCGCCGGTACAGGCGAATATCCGTTACGCAAGCTCTATTGCACAGGCCATGCGGGGTGCGGATACGGTAATCAACCTTGTTGGCATTTTGCATGAATCCGGGCCGCAGAAATTTAGCGCCGTGCAGGCTGCGGGCGCAGGCGCCATCGCCCGCGCAGCCTGGGACGCAGGCGTGCGCAGGCTGCTGCATGTGTCCGCCATTGGCGCGGATATAAACTCATCCTCACATTATGCGCGGAGCAAGGCCGAAGGCGAAACCTTGGTGCGCCAGCATTTTCCTTCCGCCACCATCCTGCGCCCTTCCATCGTGTTTGGGCCGGAGGACAGGTTCTTTAACCTCTTCGCCTGGCTTGCCCGCCTATCGCCGGTATTGCCGCTGATCGGCGGCGGGCATACACGATTTCAGCCGGCCTATGTCGGCGATGTGGCGGACGCCATTATCCGCGCGCTTAATGATCCTGAGACCGCCGCTAAAACCTATGAGCTTGGCGGGCCGCATATTTATACTTTCAGGCAGCTTCTGGAACTAGTGCTGGCGGAAACCGGCAGGCGGCGATTGCTGCTGCCCGTGCCGTTTTTCGCCGCCAAGATGCAGGCGGCCATCCTGCAACTGTTGCCCAATCCATTGATAACCGTGGATCAGGTGCGGCTGCTTGAGCATGACAATGTGGTGAGCGAAGGGGCGCTTGGCCTGGCGGATTTGGGCGTCACACAGCCATCCTCAATCGAGCTGATCCTGCCCGCCTATCTGCACCGCTACCGCCGCACCGGACAGTTTGAAGCGGGCAAGGCGGTGTAAGCTAAAAATACACCCAGACAAGCAAACCGGCGCCCAACAGCATCCGGTATACGACGAACGGCGTGAAGCTTGAACTGGCGAGCCAGCGCAGCAGCACCGAGATGGCGAACAGCGCGGTCAAAAACGCCACCGCGCCGGCGATCAGCGCGTCAAGCTGCAACTCCGCCTGCCCGGATTTATAGATTTCCAGCGCCCCCAAGCCGCCCGCCGCCAGGGTGACGGGCATCGACATCAAAAACGAAAACCTCGCCGCATCGGCCCGCTCAAATCCCAGAAACCGCGCCGCCGTCATGGTGATGCCGGAACGGCTGACGCCCGGAACCAGCGCCAGGATTTGCGCCATGCCGATCAGCAACGAATAGAACGGCGTGACATGCTCCAATCGCTTGCCGTGCGCGCCATACTGGTCCGCCGCATACAATACGCCGCCAAACAGCAAGGTGGTCCAGGCGATCAGCTCGACACTGCGCATGGCGTCATTGCCCCCCAGAATATAGATAACCGGGCCGGCGGCTGCGGCAGGCAGGCTGGCCAGCGCCAGCAGAGCGAGCAGGCGCGCGTCATCTGTATAGCGGAGCCGCAGCAAATCAAAACCGCCGCATATCAAGCGCCATACCTCGGCGCGGAAATACAGGATCACGGCCAGCAGCGTGCCGATATGCACCGCCAGGTCAATCAAAATGCCCTGATCGGTCCAGCCGGTGATCTTTGGCACCAGGATCAGATGCGCCGATGACGAGATCGGGAAAAACTCGGTAATGCCCTGGACCACCGCCAGAACCGCAAGATGAAAAATCGGCACTATGGACTTCCCCGAGAGCGTTTATAGGAAAACCCGGACCGGGTTTTCCGGCCAGAAACGCGGCCAGATATAAAACTAGAGCAATTTTCTTTATTAATTTCGAGCCTCATGGCTCGAAATTAAAGCAGATTGCTCTAGAAACGTCTGTGCGTCGGCGATAGAGCAAGATGATTTAAGATGGAATCAAACCACAGACCCCCACCCTCGCCACGGTTCAGCCTTAGCCACCCCCCATAGCTTTAGCGACGGGGGATGGCTAAGGCTGGTGGATTCCGGATCGTAAGGATCGCACCCAGAAAACCTGCAGTTTTCTGGGCTCGCCAAACGTCCGGAATGACATAGTGGCTTAAGTGAGGACACGCCTTAGAGCATGTTCGCAAGCCGGTGTTCTATTTCGGCGCAGCTTCAAAAACGTAGGGGTCCATGCTGGCCTGGGCTTCGGCGCGGATTCTACGCCATTGGCCGCCGCCATAATAAGCCAGGCTGCCGGGTTCTGCGCCGCCTTCCGCATTGTAATAGGAGATGCAGTCCCGCAAGGGCTGGGTTTTTATGTCGGCATCGGCGCAATGCGCCGCGTAAGCGACCTCCGGCTCTTGCTTGACATCAACGATCCCGGCGCCACGTTCACGCATGGTCTTGAGCATCCAGACGACATAGTCGGCATGAATTTCGATCGCGCTGGTGAAATTGAAGCTGCCGCCGCCACCCTGTGGCCCCGACATGATGAACAGATTGGGAAATCCATGGCTGTGCAGCCCCAGGAAGGTTTTGACACCACCTGATTTCCATTTATCGCGCAGGGTTTGCCCGTTACGCCCGGTGATCATGTTGAATGTCGCCGTCGCCATCCACTGAAATCCGGTCGCATAGATCAAAACGTCCACAGGATATTCCACACCGTCATGCACCACGCCCCTTTGGTTGATTTTTGTTACGCCTTTCGGGGCTGTATCGACAAGATGCACATGCGGCAGGTTGAAGGTGGGCAGGAACTCATCATGGAATGTCGGCCGCTTGCAGCCATAGGGATAGTAAGGCTTAAGCGCGGCGGCGGTCTTCGGATCCTTGACGATCGCGTCAACCCGGGCGCGAATCTGCTCCATGATGCGGAAGTTGGTGTCAAGCTGCTTCTGGATCAACTCTTCCTGGCTTAGCTTTGTCGCATACACCTTGCGTTCCCTGAACTCGGCGACTTTTCCCGAGAGGTAGTCATCATTGGCCTTGATGGCGGTTCGGCCTTCTGAAATCCTGTCGAACCTTGCCCGTCTGGCCGACGCCCAATTCGGTTCCTTCGACCAGGTTTCGATCTCTTCTTGCGTCGTGGCGCGCTGGTCACGCACGTCAATCGAGGAAGGCGTGCGCTGAAAAACATAGAGTTCCTTCACGACTTTGGCGATTTCCGGAATGACCTGCACTGCGGTTGCGCCGGTTCCGATAATGCCGACGCGCTTGCCTTTAAGATCGACATCGTAGTCCCAGCGTGAGGTATGGAACGATTTGCCGGCGAAGCTCTCCATGCCTTCAATCTTGGCCAGCTTCGGCGTCGTCAGGATGCCGTTCGCTAGCACGACGAAGCGCGCGCGCATTTTGTCGCCCCGGTCCGTGATGACCGTCCAGCGGCCTTCGGCCTCATTCCACACGGTATCCTGGACGGTCGTGTGGAAAAGGCTGTGATCATAAAACCCATTCTTCTTCGCCATGCTCTGGCAATATTCGAGGATTTCGAAGCCGGAGGCGAATTTCATGGTTGGGATATATCCCATCTCCTCCAATAGCGGCAGATAGCTATAGGCCTCGACATCGCAGGCGATGCCAGGATAGCGATTCCAGTACCAGGTGCCGCCGACATCCCCGCCCTTTTCGCAAAACCGGACATCGGTAAAGCCAGCCTGGCTCAGTTTGTGCCACAGCAGCAGACCAGCAAAGCCGGCGCCGATCACAAGAACTTCGCAGGTATCGGTCAAAGCTTCCCGCTCGATACGGGGGCCAGAATAGACATCCTCGAGGTATTTGGCGAACTCCCCTTCCATGGGGATGTAATCGGCCGCACCGCGCCGCTTTTCTTTGAACTCGCGATATTTGGCCTGTTCGGCGGCATTGAACACCGCGCCGGCAGGGGCGTCCGGAAATACTTTCAGCGCATCGTCTGAAATTGTTGAGTAGCCCTTGCCAACTATCTTGTCGGACGCCTTGGTGGCGACGGTGTTGAAGATTTTTAAGCCCGTGGTTTTGTCAGTTCGGATTGCCTGCGTCATTTCGTTTACTCTTCCTGCTGTCTGGTTGAATAGGTTTAGGCCGGTTTTCCCCCGTTGGGCGGCTAATCCGGCCAGTGTGGGTGCAAGATAGCCGCTGGCTTCGGCATTTTGCAACAATTATCCTCCTGCAGGATAGGTGGAACCTTGCCTAGATTTGTGCGGGAAGAGTAGAGCGCCGCGTTTCGCCCGCCAGGTAACGGCAGATGATTTATTCTCGAGCCTTTCCCAGTCAGGTTGAACCAAGCTGACCGGATAAGAAAGGCGCTAATTGAATGGTTTAGAAAGTGTTTTGCTATCATCGCCCGACGAATTTGGCGGGGCGGCGTTCGGCGGTGGCCTTGATGCCTTCCTTCATGTCTTCGGTGCCTTGCAGCTTGTTCTGTTCCTTTAACTCGCGCGCGGTTGCGGCGCGGACCTTGTCGGCCAGGCCCATGCGCACGGTCTCGCGCACCGCCATCACCCCAAGCGGCGCGGCGGACGCCAGCTCCAGCGCCATTTCACGCGCCGCCGCCCGCACCTGGGGCGCTGGAACCAGCCGGTCAATCATGCCCATTTCTAGCGCCTCTTCGGCCTTTACCCGGCGCCCGGTGAACATCATGTGCCAGGCCTTTTGCTGGCCCACCAGGGCTGGCAACGTATAGGTCAGTCCAAAGCCTGGATGAAAGCCAAGTTGGGTGAAGTTCGCCGCAAATCGCGCTTCCGGGCAGGCGACACGGAAATCCGGCACCAGGCACAGGCCTAGCCCGCCGCCAATGGCCGCGCCATTGACCGCACCGACAATCGGCTTTTTGCTTTCGAACATCCGCACCGCCTGATCATAGAGCGGGCTGCCGCTGGGGCTTGGGGTGCTGGTGGCCAGGCCCTCGGCGCGCGCCGCTCCGCCCGCGAAATTCGCCCCGGCGCAAAACGCCCGCCCGGCCGAGGCCAGAACAATGGCGCGGCATTTTGGCTCCTTATCCAGATCGTGAAAACAGTTCGCCAGCGAGGTCAGCATTTCCAGATCAAAGAAATTCAGATCGCCATTACGCATCTCAACCGTCGCCACGTAATCATCCGCCAGATCAACTTCGATCAGCTTGTAATCGCCAAATTTGGTCATGCCGCTCTCCCCTGTTTTATGATTTCCAGGAGAATGCTAGAGTAATTTCCCGCCGGATGAAACCCTGCAACGAAATACAAAAAAACGGCGGCCTGAAAGCCGCCGTTTTGTTTATGGATGACAATCCCGGCTTATGCCCGCTTGCGCCGCGCCCAGCCAATACCCAGAAGGCCTGCGCCAAGTAGCGAAAGGGTGATGGGTTCGGGGATGTCTGTGGACGGTGGCGGCGGGTTTGAATCGACCAGCAGATAAATGTCAGGGTGAAAGGCGCCGCCTGAGAACTCATTTATAAACGAGAAGTTGAATGTATAGTTACCGGCACTGGTGAAGAGCGCATTTTGCCCCCCTGCTTGATCGAAATAATAAAAACCAGATGGGCCGGGAACGAAAGAATTGCGAAATGCGTCTGGCGCCGCGTCGGCGGTTCCGAAGATTACGTTCTGTTGACCAAGCGGGGCGTTGACACCATTGTTTCTGTCATAATCGACGGTCGAAAATGAGCCGCCCGGGTTTGTCACCGTTATACGGACATAATCGTCCATTGCGCCGCGCAGGCACAACCCGGCATAGGCTTCACCCGCACTGCAAGGCGATGAACCAAACGCCACGGGACTGGCTGTCACAGGGCCAAGTGCCACGGTTGGCGTATTGTTCCACGCAATCCAGTTTGTCAGCGATGGGTCAACGAATATTGTAATCGAAGCGGAGTCGAACTGGCCCAATCCTAAACTGGAATCATTAGGAAACGTCGCATCGACAAAGTGCGCGATGAGGGTGGCTGAAGCGGGCTGTATGGTGAGCGGACTCAGGACAACAGATGCAAGAGCCGCAAAAATCAGTGATTTTTTTGATTTACGCATTTTTTTCTCCATAAAAGAGGACCTCGCAGCAAAAGAGGACCTCGCAGCCCGGCAAAAAACCGGGCTTTATGGGGAAATATTGCTTTCGAGTAAGGAAAAATTAAATACGGCGGTTGCCGTAGAAACACGCTGTTGTGACCACGGTCACACGCTATACCGCAGCGCAAACTCCAGCGCCTGCTGGCTGACCGGCTGGTACAGGATGATCGCGCTAACCGGCGCCAGCCGCGCCCTTATGTCCACCCCCTGGTCATAGGTGAAGATAAAAATATTGCGGCGCGGTATGATGGCCGCAAGCCGGGTGGCGGCTTCGATCCCGTGCAGGGTTCCGCCAAAATTCAGATCGGCCAAAATCAGATCGGCCGCTGTGATGCCGGGACGCCCTAAATAGGCGGCAAAGGATAAAACTTCGCTGGCCACGCCAAGCTCTCGCGCCATCGCCTGTAGTTTTTGCCCGTGTTGTGGATCGTCGTCCAATATCCATAGGCGCATTTTTTGTGGCGCGAGCGGTGGTGGCGCCATAGGCAGCACCAGCTCGAACCGGCTGCCGTGACCGGCGCGCGAGCAGGCGGCAATGGTTCCGCCAAGCTGCGCCGCCAATGATTTTGCCGTCTGTAATCCGCTGCCCTGGCCGGAGTTGGGTTCAGAGCCGCGAAGCCGCCCGCTGTCCGGGGCCAGCAGTTGCGCAAGCAATTCCGGCGCAACGCCATGGCCGCTATCCCACACCTGGATGCGAAGCCATCCGCCATGGCGGCGCGCCGCCACAATGACGCCCCCACGTTCGGTATAGTGACGCGCATTGTCTATCAGATTGCCCAGAATACGCGATAACAGCGCGCGGTCAGTGACCAACGCATGCGCGCCCGCATGCACGTTAAAGCGCAACCCCTTATCCTTGACCGGGCGTTCATGAATTAGCCGCAAGGCAGACAGGATGCGCAAGATATCCAGATGTTCGAGCGCCAGCACGTTTTCGGCGCCGCCACTGACCGCGCTGGCCATGGTGGTGCTGAACACGGCCTCCAGGTCGTCGGTTAAATAATCGATTTCCTGCGCCGTGTGGGAAACCTTGGCGATATCCTTCTCGCGCCGCAAAGAGCCGGCCAGATTGCGCAGCCCATACAAAATCGAACGGGTATCGTGATCGGCTGCCTGCACCAACCGCCCCTGATCCGCCATTTCGCGCAGCATGGTGGTGTTTTTGTTGGCGGCGTCTAATTGCAGTTGCAACGCGCGCACTCTGTCGTCGCGCAACTGGCGGATTTGCAGCACGATGGCGATCGCCATAAAAAATCCCTGGAATATGAAATTAAGGCCCAGCAAACGCGGCGGAAACGGCGGCTCGGGAACCAGGTTTTGCACAATCAATATCCAATAGCCGTGTGCAAATAGCACACTGGACAGGCCGGGAATCAGTGGCCAATAACTGGCGCTCCAGCGCGCCGTTGCAAAGATCGCGAGCAACGGCAGGCCAAGCCACAACATCGCCAGCAGGACATACGGGACAATCTGCACCTTGGCAAAAACCTCGGGCTGCCCCGCCGTGAGGCCGGTAGCAGCCAGATACATAAAACCGGCCGCAAGAATTAGCCGCAACAGCCAATCAACCCTGGGGGCCCGGGCGCGAAGCGGAAAGAAATTTCGAGCGAATAAGGCCGTAAAGATGATGCTCAACCCGCTAAAAACAGCGGGCGCAATCAGCCGCACCGTCTGGGTGTGTTGCCCATAATTAAGGCTGAGAATGCCATCAAATTGAGCCAGCAATAACATCATGGCCACTTCGGCTATGGCGTAATACAAAATTGCCCGCCCGCCAATCAGCAGAAAAATGGTGGTGCTATAAACCGCAAAGGTGGCAACGCTGGCGGCGACAATTGTAAACAACACATATTTGTATTGCTTTTCCTCAGCCGCCGCAGCGAAGGTGTGGATCTGCAGCGGCAAGCGCGTGATATCCTGATTATGATAGCGTACATACAAAGTGCCGTGTTCACCCGGCGCCAGGGAAAACTTTGCCGCAAGCATGTCATAGCTATGCAATGCGTCGCTGGCCGCAGCGGCGTTCGCGGCGCTGAACAATAGCTCTGATTTGTCCCGCCGGAGCAGATATATATCCAGTATTTCAGCGCTGCGCAGCAATGTATTGAGCAGCCACTCGCCGCTTTCAGCGCCAGTATTTATAACATCAAGACGTAACCATATGACCGCGCTGGAGACGCCAAAATTGATTTGCTCCGTGGTGTTGCGTTTAAACCGTTCTGGATGCGCACGCGCCTGGTCCAGTTGCATTTCGCCCGTGCTGTCGAGCACATACCATACTTTGGCGTGAAACGGCGGCGCGGACTGGCCGGGATGTAATTCAATAACATCCTGCGCCTGGAGTGCAGTGGCAAAAAACAGCAAGAATCCAGCGGCAATTAACGCAAACTGCGCGGCAGTTCGGCGCCTCATGCTTTTAGCGTCATGGTGGCCAAGCCCAACTGATAGGCCATGCGGCTGGCATCGACGGCGCTGCTGACCTTGAGTTTGCGCATCAGATTTTCGCGGTGTTTTCTGGCCGTCCTTTCCTCGATGCCAAGATTAGCTGCAATCTGCGAATTGCTAAACCCATTCGCCATCAGGCTCAGCACCTGGCGCTCGCGCCCGGTCAGGCGGACTTGCCTGGTATCGCCAACCGGCTCGACAAACGCGCGAACCACTTCGGAAATATATCGCCCGCCCTGTGTGATGACCGAAAGCGCGTCAAAAATCAATTCCGGCGGCTCGGTTTTCGAGATCACCGCATCCGCGCCCAGATCAATGGCGTGTTTGAAATCCATGCCGTTGGCCTGTCCTGACAGTATGAGCGTTTTTGGCCGCGCGCCCGTTGCCTTAAGCGTTTCCAGGATCGACAACCCGGTTTTCCCCGGTAACACCATATCGAGGATAACAATGTCTGGATCCAGCCGGGCAATCTCTGCCCCGGCATGATCCCCATGGTTGATAACGCCTAGCACGGTATAGCGCGCGTCTTCGCCAAACATAAATTTCAGCCCAGTGCTGGTGACACCGTGATCTTCTATGATCAACAGACTGATAATCTTAGCCACGGGTTTCACCCAATTGTTGAATGAGGCGCGCCTCAGACTACAATGTTACCCCCCCGTCTTGAAATAATCGGGTTTGCCGTAGGCCCATACTTCGCCCCACATCTGCCCGCCGCCATCCACGGTCAACAGTTCGCCGGTGATGAATTTTCCTGACGGCGCGGCCAGGTACGCACAGGCCTCTGCGATATCATGCGATTCGCCCACATGCATCATCGGATTGGCATATTTGAACGATGCTGACGCCTCGGGCGGATAATTGCCCAGGCCTTCGGATTCTATCGCGCCCGGCGCGATACAATTAACCTGGATATTATGTTCGGCCCATTCCACGGCGACGGTCTTTGACAAATAGGTAACTCCCGCGCGCGCGGCGCAGGTGTGCGCTGCGTCCATCACGCCGCGTTCAAACACCGCGACAATATTGATGATGTGGCCGGGCCTGCTTGCCGCGCGCCAGTGCCTTGCGGCGTTCTGCATCATGTACCAGGAACCATTCAGATTGGTGTCTATCACAGCGTTCCAGCCCTTGACGGAAAAGTCGATCGACTTTTGCGAAAATTGCCCGCCCGCATTATTGATCAGAACATCGATGCCGCCATTGGCGAATGTTGTGTCCATCATTTTCGCCACCGCATCATGATCGCGGATTGTCAGGGAATGGGATTCAACCTTGGCGCCGAATTTCTTCAGCCATTCTTCAGCAACCGCGAGGCGTTCTTCATTGCGGCCGCAGATCACCAGATCAGCGCCCAGCCGCGCAAACAGATAGGCGATGGCCTTGCCGATGCCGCTGCCCGCGCCCGACACCAATACCCGCTTGCCCTTGAACAGGTTATCGCGGAATACGGTTGGCTTTTCAGCTAATTGCTCATCCGTGAATCCGAATTTTCCGGGGGGCGCATCGGCCTTGCT
Organism: uncultured Alphaproteobacteria bacterium; assembly: GCA_947085465.1. GTDB lineage: Bacteria > Pseudomonadota > Alphaproteobacteria > UBA11222 > UBA11222 > CAMTWQ01. Next base: position 2,083 of record CAMTWQ010000007.1, on the reverse strand, counting down.
ATAGCGTTTATCCATGGATGATTGCTCCCTATTGATCGTGTTAAGGGCTTGGCGTCCCTTATTTGTTGACGTTGAAATAATCTGGTCTGCCATACAACCACACATCGCCCCACAATTGCTGGCCACCATCGACGGTCAGCACTTCGCCGGTGATGAATTTTCCTGACGGCGCCGCCAGATAGGCGCAGGCCTCGGCAATATCAAAGGATTCGCCAGAGCGCAGCATTGGATTGGCCTGGGCGAAAGTGGCTGCGGCATCCGGCGGATAATTGCCAAAGCCCTCAGTTTCCACCGCGCCGGGCGCCACGCAATTGATCTGAATTGAATGTTCGGCCCATTCCACGGCAATGGTCTTTGATAGATAAATCACGCCGGCGCGAGCAGCACACGTATGCGCCGCATCCGGCATGCCGCGCCAGATATCCGCAACGATATTGACGATGTGCGCCGGCTTGCCAGCGGCGCGGCAATTGCGGGCCAGGTTCTGCATCATGTACCAGGAGCCATTCAGGTTGGTGTCGATCACCGCATTCCAGCCCTTGACGGAATAATCGATGGCCTTTTGCGAAAACTGGCCGCCCGCATTGTTGATCTGAATATCGACGCCGCCATTGGCGTACGCGGTATCGATCATTTTCGCCACCGCATCATGATCACGGATGGAAAGGGCGTGGGTTTCCACTTTCGCGCCCAGTTTATTCAACCAGGATTCAGCCACCGCAAGCCGCTCTTCGTTGCGCCCGCAGATAATAAGATCGGCGCCCAGCCGGGCAAAAAGATAGGCCGTTGCCTTGCCGATGCCGCTGCCCGCGCCCGACACCAGCACCCGCTTGCCCTTGAACAGGCCGTCGCGGAACACCGTTGACTTGTTGACGAGTTCCTCGTCCGTCGCGCCGAATTTACCGGGCGGCGCGTCGGCCTTGCTAAATCGCTGGCTCATGAATTACCGGCTCCCCTCTAGCGGCCCTCTAGCGGCCTTTGAACACAGGTTCGCGTTTTTCCATGAAGGAGCGCGGCCCCTCTACAGCGTCCTCGGTCTTGAACACCGGGGCGCTAAACTTTACTTCCATCTCCAGCGCCACTTTTTCCGGATAGCCAAGGCATTCGCGCGCCGAACGCCGGATCGCCTGCACGGCGACAGGCCCGTTTTTCGCTAGCTTGGTGGCGTATTCCATGGCCGCGTCCATGACTTTTTCTTTTGCCACGACTTTGTTGATCAGGCCAACGTCATATGCCTCCTGGGCGCTGAGCAAATCGCCGGTAATGAGTAACTCCATCGCCCGGCAATAGGCGATTTGCCGCGGCAGGCGCACGGTCGAGCCGCCGCCGGGGAAGATCGCCCACTTGACTTCTTGCACGCCAAAGCGCGCATGTTCCGCCGCCACGCGAATATCCGTGCCTTGTAAAAGTTCGCATCCGCCTGCGATGGCGAATCCGTTCACCGCCGCCACTACCGGCTTTACAGTGTCAAAATCGCGCAGAATGCCGATGCCAGTCAGTTTACGATCCGTTACGACGCGTTCTTCATACTCGTTTTGCGGCTTGCGCGCGCCAGTGAACAGCGGGATCAATTGGCCAAGATCGGCGCCGGAGCAAAATGATTTCGCGCCTGCGCCGGTGACAACGGCGACGCGAATATCCGGGTTATCGCGGACTTCTGTCCAGTAATCCACCATGCGGCATAGCATTTCCGGGCTGAGTGCGTTCATCGCATCGGGCCGGTTCATGGTGATGACGGCGATATGCCCCTGTTTCTCATATAATGCGTGCATGCGCTTTCCTCCTTGTCGCCCTGCCTTCTGTGTGGCGCGGCGGATTTGCTGAAATTAATGCTGTCCGGCGCCACCATAATCGGCAATGGCCGCGCCCGCCAGTCTACAGTTCTAAAAGGGCGCCCACAGCTTAGAGCGTTTTTAGGAAAACCCGGACCAGGTTTTCCGGTCAAAAACGCGGCCAGATATAAAACTAGGGCATTTTCAGCGCATTTCAAAACGCTCTGGCTTTTTTTCAACCGCATTTTCGGGCGCCTTTACGGAGTCAAGTGACTCCGTAAAGGCTGAAAATGCTCTAGTGAGCAATGCGT
>CAMTWQ010000006.1:0-9317 GCA_947085465.1 uncultured Alphaproteobacteria bacterium | reverse complement strand
GCGGGCCTAGACCATTTCCTGATCGGATTGAATCAATCCGATCAGGATAAAAATGGTCTAACACATTCAATTAGAGCCTTTCTTATCCGGTCAGGTTGCTTCAACCTGACCGGGAAAGGCTCTAGAGCAGCCTGCGATTAGCTTGAGTCACTTTTTACTCAAGCTAATCGCAGAAAGCTGCTCTAAATTATTCCCTTTCAGAGGCCCTGCCCAAAAACCAGTCCATAACTTGCGCGTTCTCTTCTCCGCTCGGGTTGGTGTGCGAAAGATCGGTAAGCTCCCGGTAAACCACTTCTGCGCCAGCAACGGTGAGCGCCATGGCGATATCGCGCGCGTTCAAATAGGGAAACATCCAGTCAAGCGCCCCATGGGTGATATGGATCGGCATTCCCTTCAGCCGCTCTGCGTCAAAAAATTCTATAAACATCGGATGAAATGACGCAGCGACCGGGGCTAGGTGCGTGAAAGGATTTTCCGCCTGCAAACCGCTGATATAGGTGAAGGTGCCGCCATCGCTCATCCCGGTCATTAGCATATGTTTTGCGTCCACGCTCCAGCGCTCGCGCACATAGGCCATCATGCTCATCAAATTGGGCGTGTCGATGTCGCGCCCTTCCAGTGACCAAGTCTGGCCGCGTGAACTCGGGCTGACTAAAATGGCGCCCTTGGTGCGCGCCGCGCGCAGCCAGGTCCATAAAAACGCCCGGCCGTTGCCGCTGCCGCCGTGCAAGGCGAAAATCAGCGGGTGTTGCTTCGCGTCATCATAGCTTTCCGGCACATACAGCGAAAAGCCGCCGCGCGTTTCTCCGCTGGTGTTTTTGGAGATCATAATGCCCGTGTTGGGCCGCCCTGCCCCTTCCTCAAGCCGCGCCAGCAACGCTTCGTCAGAACGGGCGGGCGGGTCGAGAAAAAACCGGCTGACCATTGGCAGTACGGAAGTTAGCGGATACAACGCCTCCTGCGCCCGGATCGCATGGCGCAAGGCATAGTAGGCCTCCATCAAACCATTGGGGTTGGCGTTTGCTGCGCGCAGCCCTGCAAAGGCCTCGCACACCTCCTCTGCTGCTAATTCCAGTTGGGTCTTCACAGAAACAAGATGCTCGGGCAACGAAACATTTTGAAACGCCGCCATTCCTTCACGCACGCTGGCGTCAGTGCCGCCCCAGCGCGTGACCAGCTCGGGCAAATGCGGCGGATGTAATTGCCTGGCTATGTTAGCCAAAACATCCAACGCCGTCAGCAGCGGCGGCAAGGCCGCGCCGAATGCGTTAATCAAGGCGTCGTTCTGATCCGGCATGGAAACCCACCCATATGATATTTCCAGGAGCAGTTATATTAAGCCAGGATCACACAGAGTTGTATCTACAGTTTGCAGGCTATTGGGTAGGGTTCGGGTTCGCGGTGTCTGGTTTTGAACGGGGGTTATTTATCATGCGCTGGTTATTAGCTTTTTTGCTGCTTGTGCTCGGGGCGCAACCTGTTTGGGCTCAGGATGAGGCTGAAACATTGGCGCTGCAGTCTTTTGGCCTGTTTTCCGAGGATCCATTCGAAAGCAAACCAGCGCTGGATGCGCTTGTCAGTAGCGGACGCGCCGATGCCGCACCGGTGCTGATACTGGCCTTGCGTTTAATCGGCAATGACCGGCCGGCGATCCTTGCGGCTCTTGGCAAGCTCACAGGCGCCAATCCAGGAACTAGCTGGGAGGATTGGATGCACTGGCAGGAGGCGCATCCGGAAATTGGCGTAATCCCTGGCTTTGCCAAGCTGCAAGCCCAGGTCTTTGGCCTTATCGATCCGAATTTCCAGGTGTTTCTGAACGGGGAGCAAAAGCATGAAATCCGTCTGGAAGAGATCGCCTGGGGCGGCGTGCCCAAGGACGGCATCCCCGCCTTGACCAACCCGCGCCTGATTGAGGCTAAAGCGGCGTCATATCTGAATCCCGATGATCTTGTGTTTGGCGTGTCGATCAACGGCGATGTCCGCGCCTATCCGCTGCGGATCATGGATTGGCACGAAATGTTCAATGATGTGATTGGCGGCGTTCCGGTAAGCCTGGCCTATTGCACTTTGTGCGCATCGGCGATTTTGTTTGAAACGGCGGTTTCTGGCCGCCAGGAGCCGCTGATCTTCGGCTCGTCCGGATTTCTTTACCGCTCGAACAAGCTCATGTACGACACGCAAACCAACTCCTTGTGGAACCAGTTCACAGGCCGTCCGGTTGTTGGCCCGCTTACCGGGTCAGGTATCGAACTCAAAACGCGGCCCGTTGTCATCACGCGCTGGTCCGAGTGGGCGGCGCGTCATCCGCAAACCAGGGTTCTTGATCCCGAGACAGGGCACCGGCGTGATTATACCGCTGGCGGACCTTATGGCGAATATTTCGCCTCGCCCGATCTGATGTTTCCCACCAACACGGATCAGAAAAAGCTCAAGCAAAAAGATTTGGTGTTTGCGCTTCGCTCATCTGGCGTTGAGAAGGCATGGCCACTGCGCATGTTCGATGGCGGTGCGGTGATAAATGATAGCGCTGGTATGCTGGATCTGGTCTTAATCGGAAATCAGGCCACAAAAACCGTGCGGGCCTATCGCTCAGACGGACTTGGTTTTGTAAAGGGCGCGCGTGAGGATCAAGTTAGCCTCAATGGCGAAACATGGCAGGTCACCGAGGACGCCCTGGTGTCCCCGAACGGAAAATCGCTATCACGCCTTCCCGGCCATATCGCCTACTGGTTCGCATGGAGTGGCTATTTCGGGGATAAGGGCGAACTTGCATCTGACCCATAGAGCGATGTGCTCTATGCGCCTTAGAGCAGCCTGCGATTAGCTTGAGTCATCTTGTGCTCAAGCTAATCGTAGAAAGCTGCTCTAACACATTCAATTAGAGCCTTTCTTATCCGGTCAGGTTGAACCAACCTGACCGGGAAAGGCTCTAGCGCAGTGATTGCTCAGGAGAATCCGATGGTCATTTCGATAAAAACCAACAGTTCGGCGCTCACCGCGCTTCAACAGCTAAATTCCATCAATCGAGATCTCGACGAAATTCAAGGCCGGGTCGCGACAGGCTATAAAGTCCGCTCCGCTAAAGACGACGCTGGCACTTTTGCTGTCGCTCAAAAACAACGTTCCGACCTGAAAGGCTATGACGCCGTGTCTCAGAGCGTCAGGCGCGGCAGTAATATTCTGGATATTTCCATTGGAGCGATGGAGGCGATTTCCAATTTAATTATTCAAATGAAATCAAAGGCGGTGCAGGCCGCCGATCCTTCGCTATCACCAGCAAGCCGCGCCCAAGTCAATGCGGATTATCAGGCCTATGTAGCGCAGGTTGGAACGATCATTGATGCTGCGTCATTTGACGGCTTTAATCTGATCAATAAAAATCCGCCGGTCCCCGCCACCGATAATCTAAGCATAATTTCCGAGCCTACCGCCAATCCGGCGCTGGCCATTATTGTACCCGCTATCAACGTCAAGGCAGCGACAACCGGCGTGCTTGGAAATGTGGCGACGCTTGCCACCGCGCAGGCTGAGATCACCGTTCTGGATACGATGCTGCAAACCGTCAACAGCCAACTAGCGGCGCTAGGCGGCAATTCGTTGCGACTAGACACCCATACCGAATTTGTCTTCAAATTGCAGGATTCATTGACGTTGGGTATCGGCAGCCTGGTAGACGCGGATCTTGGCCGTGAGAGCGCACGCCTCCAGGCTGTGCAGATTCAACAGCAGTTGAGTACCCAGGCGCTGCAAATCGCCAACAGCCGTCCGCAGCAAATTCTGGCATTGTTCAAGACCTAGAGCCTTTCCCGGTCAGGTTGAAGCAACCTGACCGGATAAGAAAGGCTCTAATTGAATGTGTTAGACCATTTTTATCCTGATCGGATTGATTCAATCCGATCAGGAAATGGTCTAATGTTGGGGAACGGACGGCAAAAGGGAGGCCTTGGCCTCCCTTTTTATATGTGAATTGTCCTGGCTCTCCCTATTCAATGGCATAGCGCCAGGGTTTGTCTGGCTGCTTTGCTGCCTCATCGATTGTCCAGAGCGGAATAGCGATGCCCTCGCCCGCATCCTTGTAGACGATGCGCAACCGCGTGCCGATGCCTACACTGCGAACCACTTCAGGTGTCGCCAGTTCGCCATCGGGCATCGCCAGATTGCCGGTAAAGCGGATGCCGTCAAATTCCCCCGGCTTGCCTTTTTGCGTATCCAACTCCACCAGCAGCAGCATATAGGGCGCATGTGCGCGGAACACCGGCTGAATGGCGTGATGGATTTCGCCGTAGGAATACAGTGTTCCCTTGCCCTCTACCGGTTTCCAGGTCGCCTTGGGGCTGGCGCAAAACGGGCAGGCGGTGGTCGGTGGATACCGAAATTGTTTGCAGTCGTCGCAATTTTGCAGATGCAGATCGTGCTTGGCGCAATACCCGAAAAATTCCCGGATTTCGTGCTCAAGCTCATTGATCGCCAGCGGCATTCCCAAATATTCGCCTCTTACGCGCATGATATTTCTCCCCTGTCTTATCTATTATCCTGCGCCATTACCATGGCCGAGCCCTGGCCCGGCGTGGCCCAGCCAAGATTAGCGGTCACGTCAACCTTTTTCACCTGGCGGCAGCCGCCTTCGCGGTAATCGTAGGTATGCTGGCGTTTGCCATTCGCGCCGGCGGGGCAGCTATCGTCCACGTCATGGCGCAGTTGCCGCACATTCTCGATCACCATATTGACGCCATGGGTGTAACCCTCGCACAGATGGCCGCCGCTGGTGTTGTTCGGTCGTCTGCCGCCCAGCCGCATGGTGCCGTTCGACACGTAATCCCCGCCTTCGCCTTTCTTGCAGAAGCCGTAATCCTCCAACTGCAACATGGTGGTGAAGGTGAACGCGTCGTATGAGCCTGTCGCATCCACGTCCTCCGGCCCGACGCCCGCATTCGGCCACAGGATATTTTTAGCGTAATGTCCGGCGACGGTTGAAATCGGCCCGGCCTGATAATGCATGTCGGAACGTGGCTTGCAGCACCGCCCAACCACCGACTGAATGACGGCGGGCGTATGGCGGCAATCACGCGCCCGGTCGATCCGGGTGACAATGATTGCGGTGCCGTTATCGGTCTCCACACAGCAATCAAGCAGATGCAACGGCTTCACGATCATGCGGCTGTTCAATACATCCTCGACAGTTACGCGCTGCTTGTAAAACGCCTTGGGATTATTCGAGGCATGTTCGGAATGGATTGCCTTTACCGCCGCCACCTGCGCAGGTGTGGTGCCGTAATCGTGCATGTGCCGCATAAAGCTCTGGCAGAACATTTGTCCCGCGCTCATCAATCCAAAGGCGCGGGTGAACAGGCCCTCGCCGCCGATTGGCGCTACCGCGCCGCGCCCGCCGGTGCCGCCGATGCGCACTTCGGAATAGCCGTTCATGGCGCGAAAGATCGCCACCGTCTTGCACATGCCGGCCTCGATCACGCCCATGGCGATGCCAATCAGCGCCTCGGTGCTCGACCCGCCGCCGTAGACATCCATGTAAAAATTCGGGCGGATGCCAAGCTCACCCGCAATGGTCGGCGAGAAAGTGGAATCATTGAAGCTGTAGGACAGCATGCCGTCCACATCGCTGGGTTTTAATCCGGCGTCCTCAATGGCCTTGCGCACCGCCTCGGTGCCCATCGCGCGGGTGGTTTTCCCGGAACCGCGCACATAGCCGGTCTCGCCAACGCCCACAATGGCGTATTTCCCGCGTAGAAATTTTTCACTGGTCGCATTGATGTCACTGGCCACCATTACCGCCTCCCCTGCTGATACTTCATTTGAGGAGAGTTTAAGCAGCTTCAGCGGACTTGCAAACAGTATTGCGCAGAATTAGCTATTCAGCAGCGCCTATTTTAGGTTCGGTCCCCTGGCGCAGGCGGCTGATATTGCTACGGTGGGTGAAAAAAATTACGCCCGCCAGCACAACGCCAAGCTGGCTTAATTGCGTTAGTCCGAAAAGCCAGAAATATAGCGGCGTCAACGCGGCGGCGACAAGCGTTGCTGCGGATGAGATGCGGGTGAGGGCGGCCACGGCCGCCCATGTGGCGCACGCCATTACGCCAACCTGCCAATGCAACGCCAGGGTGACGCCAAGCAACGTCGCCATACCCTTGCCGCCCTTGAAACGCAGCCATATGGGAAAATTATGACCAAAGAATGCGCCAAGCGCGGCGCAAACGGTTACGTCGGGTCCCCATGTTTGAGCAATCAGCACAGCTAGCGCGCCCTTGCCGCCGTCCAGCAGCAGAGTCAACAGCGCCAGCATCTTGTTCCCGGTGCGCAATACATTGGTCGCGCCAATATTGCCGGAACCGATGGCGCGGATATCCCCCATCCCCGCCAGCCGGGTGAGGATCAAGCCAAACGGAATACTGCCCAGCATATAGCCGCCGATAAGCGCGGCAATCAGATAAGGCCCGGATAGGCCCCAATCCATGGGTGCAGGCATCACCGCAGCTCCCCGGCCTTTAGTTTCGTAACGCTCCGGCTCTCATCGTTCAAGAGATCGAAAACCGTTTCGCCGCCCACTACCGTGCGCAACACTACCCCTTGCAGGCGGCGGTTCTCGAATGGGGTGTTCTTGCTTTTTGAGCGTAACCCCTGCTGGGTCACTACCCAGGGCTTGCCCATATCGAAGATGACAAGATCGGCGGGCTCGCCAGCGCCAAGCGCGCCGCCAGGAATGCCAAGCAACCGCGCCGGGCGCGACGTTAGGGCGGCGAGCAGATCAATCAGGCCTACCTGCCCGTTGTGGACACATTCCAGCGCTACCGCCAGCAGCGTTTCCAGGCCAACGCCACCAATGGCGGCCTGGGCGAATGGCAACCGCTTGCTTTCCTGATCCTGGGGATTATGCCCGCTAATCACCACATCAATGACGCCTTCCGCTAGCCCGGTGACGAGCGCTGCGCGATCCTCTTCGCGTCGTAACGGCGGTGAAAGCTTGAAAAACGTGCGCTAGCTGCCGACATCAATTTCGTTCAGCGCCAGATGCGCCGCCGATAGGCCGCAGGTGACGGGTAGACCCTGGCGTTTGGCCCTCCGCATGATCTCAACTGACGCCGCGCAGGAAAGCTGATCGGCGTGATAGCGCGCGCCGGTCAGTTCCACCAAACGCAGATCACGCTCCAGCATGATTGTCTCTGCGGCATGGGGGATGCCTTGCAGTCCCAGCCGCGTCGCCACTTCGCCTTCGTTCATGCAGCCGCCGTGCGCCAGCCCAGGCTCTTCGATATGTTGCACGATCAGCGCATTAAACCGGCTAGCATAACTTAACAGGCGGCGCATAAGCACGGCGTCTGATATCGCGCGATCACCATCTGTAAACGCTACTGCGCCCGCCAGCTGCATCAGGCCGATCTCGGTCATAGCCTCACCCTTGAGGCCGCGAGTCGCCGCCGCCATCGGATACATATTGACCAGCGCGCCACTCATCGCATGCCGTTTGACGAACTCCACCAGCGAAACATCATCAATGACCGGATCGGTGTTGGGCATCGTGATAAAGGTGGTGACGCCGCCAGCGCTTGCGGCGAAGCTGGCGGTTTCCAATGTTTCCTTATGCTCGGCGCCAGGTTCACCGGCGAACACCTTCATGTCTATCAAGCCTGGGCATAGAATATTGCCGCCGCAATCGATGCTCCGCCACTCTTGCGTGAGACTGTGAGCGGTGATGTGCGGGCCTAAATCCTGAATCAAGCTGCCCTGTGTGAGCAGCCCGCCCATGGTGTCGAGCCTGCTTGCGGGATCAATCAGCCGCGCATTCAGGTAAGCGACTTTTGGCGCGCCGCCAGTATGCTTCGCGTTCATCACGGCCTGTCCATATTGAGCTGGACTGGATTGGGCCGGCTGGAAGTATTTTTTAGGTTCCTGCTGAGCAGATCGAGTATGGCCAGCCGCACGGCGACGCCCATTTCCACCTGTTCGCGGATGACGCTGCGGTCAATATCGTCGGCCACTTCGCTATCGATCTCGACACCGCGATTCATCGGCCCTGGATGCATGATCAGCGCATTAGGTTTGGCCTCTGACAGCTTTGCGTAATCCAGGCCATGAAAATGAAAATATTCGCGCAAGCTGGGCACATACGCGCCCTGCATGCGCTCCTGCTGCAAGCGCAGCATCATCACGATATCAACATCGCGCAGGCCTTCGCGCATATCGTGATGCACTTCAACCCCCAGCCGCTCGATAAAGGCCGGCACCAGTGTTGGCGGGGCGACAACGCGCACCCGCGCGCCCATAATATTGAGCAGATAAATATTCGAACGCGCCACCCGGCTATGGGCGATGTCGCCGCAGATAGCGACCAGCAATCCTTCAAGGCGGCCCAGCCTGCGGCGGATAGTCAATGCGTCAAGCAGTGCCTGGGTTGGATGTTCGTTACTGCCATCGCCCGCATTGATCACTGCGCAATCGACTTTTTGCGACAGCAGTTCAACCGCGCCAGAATCTGGATGCCGTACTACCAATAGATCGGGGTTCATGGCGTTGAGGGTCATCGCCGTGTCGATCAGGGTTTCTCCCTTTCTGACCGACGATGTGCCGACTGGCATATTGACCACGTCAGCGCTGAGCCGCTTGCCAGCCAACTCGAACGAGCTTTGGGTGCGCGTCGAGGCTTCAAAAAACAGATTGATCAGGGTGCGGCCGCGCAGCAGGTCTTGCTTTTTTTCAACCTGACGGTTCAACTCGACATATGAGTCGGCAAGCTCGAGCACGATGTGAATGTCCCCGGCGGACAGATCCTTAATTCCCAGCAAATGCCTGTGCGGGAAGGGAATCGCTGCTTGGGTGCGAGAACTGCTCATTAAAGTGGTTTATATAGATAGAGCGGGCATCTACGGCAAGCGGTTCTTATGTCTCCGCCATAGCCAGAGTCTGTTGCCTCTGCTAACAGGGTGGGGATCAAAAGAGGGGGCGTCTCATGAATAAGAAAGAAATCCTAACGGTTCAAACTTATCTGCGTGACAAGCTTGGCAACTCGAAAATCCTTCTGGATCCGGGAACGGCCACCAAGGATTCCGTTGAAGTCTTTCTTGGTGATGAGTTCATCGCCGTGGTCAGCCGCGACAATGAAGACGGCGATCTTTGCTATAACTTCCATATGGCAATTTTGGAAGAAGACCTGCCAGACGAGGATGATTAGAGCAGCCCGCGATTAAGTGGAGTAACGAAGTGACCCCACTTAATCGCGGAAAGCTGCTCTAACACATTAAAATCTAGAGCAATTTTCTTTATTAAGTTCGAGCCTCATGGCTCGAACTTAATGCAGATTGCTCTAG
>CAMTWQ010000005.1:0-4457 GCA_947085465.1 uncultured Alphaproteobacteria bacterium | reverse complement strand
TGCGCATCTGGCTAGATCCGGCCCGGCTCGCTGCCTATAATCTGACGGTGCAGGACGTAGAAATCGCGTTGCGCGCGCAGAATATTGAAGTGCCCGCTGGTCGCATCGAAAGCAGTCAGGTCGAGTTCAGTGTTCTGTCGGAAACCGACATGAAGGAACCAGCGGAATTTGAGCAGATTGTCCTGAAACAGGTAGATGGCTATCCCATACGCCTGCGCGATGTCGCGCAGGTTGAACTTGGCCCCGATGACGAGCGCATCATTGTGCGCTTTAACGGGCGCGAGTCGGTGGGCCTGGGTATTGTCAAGCAGTCCACCGGAAACCCGCTGGAAATTTCCAGAGCCATAAGGGCGGAAATTCCCAAGATCGAGGCGCTGTTGCCCGAGGGCATGCGTTTGCAGATCGGCTTTGACGGCTCGATCTTTATCGAGCGTTCCATTGAGGCGGTGTACTGGACCATTCTGGAATCGGTTCTGCTGGTCGGCCTGGTGGTGCTGCTGTTTTTGCGCACGCCGCGCGCAACCTTTATACCGCTGGTCACCATTCCGGCCTCGCTGATTGCCGCATTTGCGCTGATGGCGGCGGCGGGTTTCACCGTCAACACGCTTACGCTGCTGGCCATGGTGCTGGCTGTCGGCCTGGTGGTGGATGACGCGATTGTCATGCTGGAAAATATTTTCCGCCACATCGAAGAGGGCGTACCGCCGATGCAGGCGGCGATGCAGGGCAGCCGCGAAATCGGTTTCGCCGTCATCGCCATGACCATCACGCTGGCGACGGTGTACGCGCCGATTGGATTTTTAACGGGACGCAGCGGACGTCTGTTCATTGAATTCGCCTGGACGCTGGCGGGAACCGTGCTGATATCCGGGTTTATCGCCTTGAGCCTGACGCCGATGCTGTGCTCGCGCCTGCTGCGGCACGAGGAAAGACACGGCGCCGTCTATACCGGTATCGAGAATGCCATTATCAGCGCAACCGCGTCTTACAAAACCATTCTGGCGCGGATTTTATCCCGCCGCCTGATGGTGCTGGGCGTGGCGACCGGCTTTATCGTTATTGGCGGCGGTCTGTTTATGTCGTTGAAAAATGAGCTGACCCCGGTTGAGGATCGCAGCGGCGCAGTTGGCGTGTTTATTGGGCCCGAAGGCGCCACCATCGATTACATGGACAAATACGCCGCAGAGACGGAGAAGATTTACGCAACTACACCGGAAGTGGACAGTTACTTTCTGGTGGTCGGCAATCCGATCATCAACAATGGTGTGACCTTTATCAATCTCAAGGACTGGAGCGAACGCGAGCGCAGCCAGATGGACGTGGTGGCGGAAATGGCCGGGCGGCTTGGTCAATTGACCGGGATAATGGCGTTTCCGATGAACCGCCCCTCATTGGGGCAAAACCCGCAATCTCGCCCGATCTGGATTGTGATGCTGTCAAGCGCCAGCTATCCGGAGCTTGAAAGCATGACCGAGGCGGTGATGGACGAGGCGCGCAAATATCCCGGCTTTGTGAACCTTGACACCAATCTGAAACTCAACAAGCCGGAACTGAAAGTTACGGTCAACCGCGACAAGGTGCAGGACGCCGGCGTCGAAGTCGTGACCGTCGGGCGCACCATGGAGACCATGCTGGGCGGGCGCAAGGTCACCCGGTTCAAACGTGAGGGCAAACAGTATGATGTGGTCGTCCAGATGGCGGATATTGACCGCAGCAATCCGGATGATTTGTCTAAAATCTATGTGCGCGGCAGCGGCGGTGAAATGGTTCAGCTTTCGAATCTGGTCCAGGTGGAGGAATCCGTCGCGCCGCGCGAGCTGGTGCGTTTCAATCAGATGCGCGGCGCGGAAATCAACGCCGCACTGGCGCCGGGATATACGCTTGGAGAAGCGCTGGCGCATATGGAGAAGATCGCCCGTGAAATTATCCCGGCCGGCGTGCAGATCGATTTCATGAGCCTGTCGCGCGAATATAAGGATGCTTCGGGCGAGATTTATTTCATCTTCCTGCTGGCGCTTTTGTTTATCTATCTGGTGCTGTCGGCGCAGTTTGAAAGCTTCATTGATCCGATTGTGATTTTGCTGACCGTGCCGCTGTCGATGACCGGCGCGCTGCTGGCGTTGAAGCTCTCCGGCGGCACCCTGAACATCTACAGCCAGATCGGGCTGGTGACGCTGGTCGGGCTGATCACCAAGCACGGCATTCTGATTGTCGATTTCTCCAACAAGCTCCGGGCGCAGGGAATGCCGCTGCATGACGCCGTGATCGAAGCGGCGGCGCTGCGTTTGCGGCCCATATTGATGACATCAGGCGCCATGATCATGGGGGCGGCGCCGCTGTGCCTGGCAAGCGGCGCCGGCGCGGAAAGCCGGCAGGAAATCGGCTGGGTGATTGTCGGCGGCATCAGCCTGGGCACGGTGTTGACGCTGTTTATTCTGCCGACGGTCTATACGATGATCACGGGTTTTCGCCAGGCGCCGCCAGCCCATGACAGCGTCGCCGCGGCAGTCGCCGGGGAGTAACACCAAAGCCCTATACTCCAATGCCCCACGCGCCGCCGTTGTCCATCGCCCCGGCGCGTTTGGATTTCTCGAATGCCTGTTGCGCGGCATTTCGCAGCGCTGCATCGAACAGAAAATCCAGCGCCGTCATGGCCAGCGACTTGGCGCCGTCGATGGCCGCCTGATCGCCGCTTTCGGCGCCGGCGTATTTGGCGAATTCCGGATTATGGATCGGCACATGCGGCGGCGCGCAGGCCAGCATCGGGTGAATCGATGGCACAATGTGGCTGATATTGCCCATGTCGGTGCTGCCTGCCACGCTGGCCGGCAGCTTTTCGAGCGGCAGGAATTCGCGGCCCAGAGTTTCCGCGTTGGCCTGGAAGCGCGCCGCAATCGGCCAGTTGGTATTGAGATCAAGATAATCCACGCCATCCCATGCCACATCAAGGCTTGCTCCGGTGGCGCGCGCGCCAGCCTCGAAACACGCCTGCACGCGCGGTTTCAGCGCACTCAGGTCTTTCATATTTTTTGCCCGCACATAGAAATTGCCGCTGGCGAATTCCGGCACGATATTCGGCGCATCGCCGCCTTTGACGATAATGCCATGAATGCGCTCGGTTGCCCGGATATGCTGGCGCAGCATGGCGATGGCGTTATAGGCGGTGACCAGCGCATCCAGCGCATTGACGCCACGCTCCGGCATCGCCGAGGCGTGCGACGAGACCCCGTGATACGAAACAGTCACCGTCGAAATCGCGATACACCGCATGGTGGCCAGATTGACGCCTGCCGGATGTATCATCATCGCCGCGTCTACGCCCTCGAACGCGCCCTGGCGCGCCATCAGTTCCTTGCCGCCGCCGCCCTCCTCCGCCGGCGTGCCAAGCAGCCGCACCTTGCCCGGCAGTTTTGCGGCAATCGCATGCAGCGCCAGCGCGGCGCCCAGCGCCGATGTCGCGATCAGATTATGCCCGCACGCATGGCCAATGCCGGGCAACGCGTCATATTCCGCCAGCAGCGCGACGCGCGGACCTGAGCTTGCGCCAAACTCCGCCTCGAACGCGGTCGCAAGGCCATAGGCGCCCGGCGTGACATTAAGCCCGGCGTCGCGGATGCTTCTGGTGAGCAACGCATGCGCATAGGTTTCCTTGAAAGCCAGTTCTGGATGCGCATGAATATCACGCGACACAGTGACAAGCGCCGCGCGCATCGCGTCGATATTGCGGCAAATTTCGCCTTTCAGCTGATTGAGGGGCATGGCCTTCTCCTATCGCGCCGTCAGCGGCGCCATGTTCAGGTGCAGCCCGGCGTCGGTGATCAGGGTTTCGCCGGTAATATGCTCGGCCCCCTCGGCGCAAAAAAACACCACCGAATCCGCAATGTCCTCGGGCGTGCCGGCGCGCTTCAGCGGCGTAATCTTGCGCTGCGTGTCCAGCATGCCCTGATAGCCCTCCGCATCCAGCCGGTCGGAAAACCAGCGCGTGCCGATAAAGCCCGGGCACACCGCATTGACCCGAATTTCCGGCGCCAGCGCCCGCGCCAGCGACAGGGTCATGGTGTTGAGCGCACCCTTTGACGCGGCATAGGCGATCGAGCTGCCAATGCCCACAACTGCGGCGATGGACGACACATTTACAATAGCGCCCTTGCCACCCGCCTTCATGGCGGGCGCAACGGCGCGGGTCATCTGATAGGGGCCAACAACATTCAGTCCATAGATATAATGAAAATCATCCGCCGACAGCGCGTCCAGATTTCTGTGATCGGCAAATACCGAGGTGCCCGCATTGTTCACCAGAATATCAATGCGGCCCCATTTATCCATGGTTTCATTGGCAAGTCTGCGGCAATCCGCATCATCGGCAATATTGGCCTTTACCACCAATGTTTCAACACCCAACGCAGCGCATTCAGCGGCAACTTCGCGCGCTTCTTTTTCGCTTTTGGAATAATTGA
>CAMTWQ010000004.1:0-28548 GCA_947085465.1 uncultured Alphaproteobacteria bacterium | reverse complement strand
GTAATACCGTTCGACATTGAACTCGCGCGAATATCCGTATGCGCCGTGAATACGCATGCACTCAAGGCTATTGGTCAGCGCCGCTTCGGAGGCGAACAGCTTGGCCATGCCGGCCTCCAGATCGCAACGCTCGCCCAGATCGTATTTTTCCGCCGCCGATCGCACCAGCAGCCTTGCCGCCTCGACATTGGTCGCCATGTCGGCCAGTTTGATCTGGATCGCCTGATGTTCGCAAATCGGCACGCCGAATGTTTTGCGCAACTGGCTGTAAGCCACCGCCTCATTCAGGCAGGCGCGGGCAATGCCAACGCCGCGCGCCGCGACATTGATGCGGCCAAGCTCCAGCCCGCCAAGAATCTGGCTCAGCCCGCGCCCCTCAACCCCGCCGATCAGATTTGCGGCCGGAACCTCGTGATCCTCAAACAGCAATTCGCCGGTGTCGATGCCGCGATAGCCAAGCTTTTCCAGCTTGCGGGTGACGCTAAAGCCCTTGCCCTTTTCGGTCAGCAGCAGGCTCATGCCCTTGTGGCGCGGCGTATCGCGCTTTTCCGTCTTGACCAGAACCGCCAGCACCTGGCCCTGAATGGAATTGCTGATCCAGGTTTTCGCGCCGTTGATCACATAGGTATCGCCTTTTTTCACAGCAAAGGTGCGGATGCCCTGCAAATCAGTGCCCGCATCGGGTTCTGTCAGCGCAATGCCGCCGCGCAATTCGCCGGTGGCGAAACGCGGCAGATAGCGCAGCTTTTGTTCCTCCGTGCCAAAGCGCTGCACGGCGGCGGCCATGATCAGGTGCGAGTTGAAAATCCCCGACACCGACATCCACACGGCGGATACGCGCTCGACAATCTGCGCATAGGTGCGCGCCCCCAGGCCCAGCCCGCCATAGTCGGCGGAAATGGTGGCGCCGAACAGGCCAAGCGCCTGCATTTTTTCAACGATCTCAAAGGGATATTCATCCGCCTTTTCCAGCGCATGGGCGTAGGGTTTTACGTCGCGCTCAAGGAACCGGTCGACCGCATCGAGAATAATGCGGTCATGTTCGTCTGTAATCTGATCACTCACGCTTTATGCTCCTTGCCATGCGGGCGGTTCATCGACAGCAAAGCCGCGTTTGGGGACCAGCACGGTGCGTTCAAAGCGCATGAACACCGTGCCGCCGGCTTTTTTTCCGGTGGTGCGTACACTGACCAATCCCTGATGGGGGCGCGACTTGGACTCGCGCTTGGCGATCACTTCGGATTCCGCATAAATGGTGTCGCCCACAAACACAGGCGCCGGCATTTCAATATTGGTCCAGCCCAGATTGGCGATGGCCTTCTGGCTGACATCCGAGACGCTCATGCCAACAACAATGGCTAATGTCAGTGTGCTGACCACCACCTGTTTGCCAAATTCGCTCTGCGCCGCAAAGGCGGCGTCGAAATGCAGCGGATGCGTGTTCATGGTCAGAAGGGTAAACCAGGTATTGTCGCTCTCGCTAATGGTGCGGCCCGGCCGGTGCTCGTAAACATCACCAAGGGTAAAATCCTCATAATCTCGCCCCGCCACTTCGCGGTAACGGCTGGGGCCGATTTTCCTGCTTTCAACAACCATGGCGGTTTCCTGAATCATTGCCGTTGATTTTTGCGCCGTAATGGCGGTTGAATGCTCCGCCGTCATGCGCGGCGAAACCTATCAGCTTGGCCCATAATGCACAATCGCCACGCCGCTTCCCCCTTCGCCTTCGGCTACGGGGGACAAAGACGCGGTTCGCGATGACAAAGAGGATTCGGATATGCTTCATTTTGAAAGCAATTCACTTTAGTTTACCTACTTAACGTAGGCCAAAAACTCAGGTGAACCGCATGGCGCGAAATAAGAAACTGGCGGGACCGGCCATTCATCCGGGTGAGGTTCTGGCCGATGAATTGGCGGAGCTTGGCGTCAGCGCTTCGCAATTGGCGCGCGCCATTGATGTGCCGGTGAACCGGGTGACGCAAATTCTGCATGGGCGGCGCGCCGTTACGGCGGACACCGCCTTGCGGCTTGGCCGCTGGTTCGGCAGCGGCCCGGAAATCTGGCTTGATCTGCAAACTGATTATGAACTGCGCCGCGCCGAAGCGGAACTGGGCAAGGCCCTGCTGGCGATCCCGGTGCGGGGGTAATAGTAGGATAGGGGAAAAGCAAGATGTCCGCGCGCGCGAAAATATTCATTTCTGCGGTTGTTCTTGCAGTCATTCTTTGGCTATTCCTTGGACCAGTCTTTGACGACGGCCCCCTCGAAGACGGGCTGGCTGCTGCCAAATGGGGCGATTATCCCACGGCCTTGCGGCTCTTGGGGCCGCTGGCCGAACAGGGCGACGCCGCTGCCCAAACCATTCTTGGGGACATGTACCGTGACGGCATGGGCGTACCGAAGAACTATGCCAAGGCGCTGAACTGGTATCGCAAGGCCGCCGGACAGGGGTTCGCCATTGCCCAATTCAGCCTCGGGCGCATGTACGGCTCAGGCGCGGGCGTGCCGCAGGATTTTACAAAAGCGGTTTACTGGACGCGCAAGGCTGCCGATCAGGGCAACCGCGTTGCCCAATACCACTTCGTGGACATGTATAGCGAAGGTTGGGGAGTGCCGCAGGACGATGCTAAGGCGGTCTACTGGTGGCGCACGGCCGCCGATCAGGGCCTTGACATTGCCCAATACCACCTCGGGGCCATGTATCGCAAAGGCAGGGGCGTGGCGCAGGACGATGCTAAGGCGGTGTACTGGTATCGCATGGCCGCCGAACAAGGCTTCGAGGTGGCCCAATACCACCTCGGCGAAATGTACGAACATGGTCTAGGCACCCCACAGGATTACGTGCAGGCGTACCTGTGGTTCAATCCAGCCGCCGACAATGTAAGTTCATCTTGGCAGGAAACTGCCGTAAAGGACCGCGACAGGGTTGCCGCAAAATTGACCCCGGCGCAGCTCGGCGAGGCGCAGCGTCTCGCGCTTGAGTGGAAACCAAAGTAACCCCCTTAATTGAAGTCATTGCGAGCCGCGAAGCGGCGCGGCAATCCAGGAGCCACAACCACAGACCTTTCCTTGCGGCTCTGGATTGCTTCACTTCGTTCGCAATGACGGAGTAGTAGTTGTGATTCAGTCCGAACCAAAAAAGCTCTAGCCGGACTGGCCGGTTTATTTGGCCAGTTCCACACACCGCTTGATCTTGGCGATTTGCGCGGCGATCTTGCGTTTGGCCGTCAGCGTATCGAAGGCGTTTTGCAGGCGCAGAAAATACCCCTCCGACAGGCCAAAAAATTTGCACAAGCGCAGATCGCTGTCGGCGGTGATGTCGCGGGCGCCCCCCGGGACCGGCCCATGGGGCCGGCCCAAGGGCAAGCTCTTAACGATGGCGTGAATGCGATTGGGCGGTACGCCGACCAAGCTACGCCAAGGCTTCGCCTGGCGAGTGGCGCGGGCCAGTCTGTTCTGGCTCATGCCCAGTTCATCCAAAAACTCCAGTTTCAGGATTTCACCGGGATGCGGGTTATGCAACGGAGGCATGGCGGCACACTTTTTCAGTTTGGTAGATGCAATCCATAACCTAAATTGCTTCTAGCGCGATGGGTCAGGCGAAACGCTGCATACGATTGGCGAAATCACGGCCAGAGGTCGCGGGCGGCAGAGGTTTTTTGTCCTTCCGGTACAGATCAATGGCTTCTTCGACAATCAGGCAAAGCTGCTTGAAGACCTGCTTCTCGTCATCGCCGTGGCAGCCGCCAAGAATCAACCCCGGCGCGCTGCCCACATAGCAGTGGTCTTCTTGCGACCATTCGACAATTTTTACGTATTTAGCACTGTCTTTCATTGCTTTGATTCCTCCAAAGCCTGCCGTATCCCCCTCACTCCTTCTTCCCCGTCTCGCGGTAATCGCCGAAGCTGGCGTCGCGGTTGCTCAGCGCCGTGGTCAGGCCCTGTTCGCCGATGGATTTGATCCAGTCTTGCGAGGTCTGGGTGAAGCTGGCCAGGCCCTGGATTTCCGTGGTGGCGCGCAGTGCTGCGCGGATGCCCATGATGTCCATCTGGCGGTGCACGCTGCGCTTGTTGAACTGCTGCAAATCCGGCGGCACCTTGGCGACGCGCGCCGCCATTTCCAGCACCTTGGCTTCCAACTGGTGCGCCGGAACCGAGGCGTTGGCGAAGCCGCATGCGGCGGCCTCAATGCCGGTCATGCTGTCGCCGGTCAGCATCATCTCCATGCCCTTGCGCATGCCCATCACCCAGGGGAAGAACTGATTGTCCGGCGGGCTGATCGAGCGCACCGGCGGGTAGCCGATTTTGGCGTCATCGGCCACATAGATCAGATCGCACGACTGCGCCAGCTCCATGCCGCCCGCCAGACAATAGCCGGTGACCTGGGCGATCACCGGTTTCGCCAGATCCCAGATGTAAAAGCAGCCCTCCAGCACATGGCGCGGCCAATTGGCCAGGCCGCCCGCCGTGTAATAGGGCTGGCCTTTGGTGACATTGCTTTTCAGGTCATAGCCGGCGCTGAACGCCTGTGCATTGCCGCGAATGATCATGACGCGCACCGAGCGGTCCATATCGGCGCGGGTGAGGGCGTCAAACAATTCGCCGCGCAGCGCGTTGCTGAGCGCATTGCGCGCCTCGGGCCGGTTCAGGGTGATGCGGCGGATATGTTCGGCGCCTGCCGGGGTGTCCACGATCACATATTTATAGTCAGGGGTATCGCTCATGCTATTTCCTCCCAGGTTTCTTTGGGTTTAGATTAGATGTTTATGCTATAGTAGAGCAATGGCTGGCAAAGGAACGCGCAAATGCAAGGCGAAGTGAAACGAGTGCAACTGGTTGAGGTTGGGCCACGTGACGGGCTGCAGAATGATCCTTCCCTGCTCGACGTGGACACAAAGGTTGAATTTATCACCCGGCTGGTGGAGGCTGGCGTCAGCCGCATCGAGGCGGTCAGTTTTGTCAATGACAAGCGCGTTCCCGCCATGGCCGGCGCCGAGGCGGTGATGGCCGCCGTTCCCCGCCGGCCGGGCGTTAGCTATATCGGCCTGGCGCTGAACACACGGGGTTTTGAACGTGCGGTTTTGGCGGGCGTGGACGAGGTGAATTATGTGGTCTGCGCCTCCGACAGCTTTAATCAGCGCAATCAGGGGGCGCCGCGCGCCGCAACCCTGGCCGCCATGCATGATATTGCAGCCCGCGCGCGGGACGCCAAACTGCCCTGCAGCGTGACGGTCGCCACGGCGTTTGGATGCCCGTTCGAGGGTGAGGTTGATCTTGCCAGCGTCCTCGACATTGTCAGACAGGCGGCGGATGCAGGCGTGGTGGAAATCGGGCTGGCCGACACCATCGGCGTCGCTGATCCGTTCAGCGTCACACAACGGGTGGCGGCGGCGCGCGCAGTGGCGCCGGGAATACCTCTGCGCCTGCATTTTCATAATACGCGCAACACCGGCCTTGCCAACGCCTATGCGGCGGTTGAGGCGGGGGTTACGACGCTTGACGCCAGCACGGCCGGCATTGGCGGCTGTCCGTTCGCGCCCAAGGCCACCGGCAATATCGGCAGTGAAGATCTGATTTATATGCTGCACCGGATGGGGATCGAGACCGGCATTGATCTGCCTAAACTCATCGATGTGGCGAAATGGCTGGAAGGCGCGCTCGGCCACGCCACCTTCGCGCAGGTCAGCAAGGCGGGCCTGTTTCCGGCCGCGGCGTAAGACGCCATTCGACTGTTCTATTGGGCGTCTTAATGCGCCGGTACGCGTATCGTAGAATTTTGTTGCCATATAGTAACATAAAAGATACTATTTGAAGTGATAGATGTCCGGGAATATCTCAATGCCGAAGGTCGCGCGCCCTTTGCCAGGTGGTTTGACCGGCTTGAGGCCAATGCGGCATCCAAGGTGGCAATTGCTTTGATCCGAATGCGGCAGGGTAACTTTGCTGATACAGCCAGTGTTGGCGCGGGTGTTTATGAGTACCGCATCCATTCTGGTCCCGGCTATCGCATCTATTTTGGCAAGGATGGTGATCGCCTTGTCATTCTGTTGGGCGGCGGGACGAAAAAGCGCCAGCAAAACGATATAGCGGCGGCCAAATTGCTGTGGCTGGAATATAAGCGGCAAAAAAAACGGGAGACCTGAACATGCCCTTGACCCGGGATTTCAAAGAAACAATTCAGGCGCGGGTTCGCCGGGACGCGGCATTCCGCGAGGCACTGTTGAAAGAGGCCGTCGATTGCCTGTTGGCGGACGATCTGGAAACCGGCAAATCCATTCTGCGCGATTATATCAATGCGACTGTCGGTTTCGAGGCGCTTGGCGCAGCCACGGATACCTCACCCAAAAGCCTGATGCGCATGTTTGGCCCGCAAGGCAATCCGCAGGCGCGCAATCTGTTCCACATTGTGGCCTATCTTCAAAAAAGCGAAGGCCTGCGGCTTGAGGTGCGCGCGATGCGCAGATGATTCAAAAACTCACGTGCCTATTTTAGGTCTCGAAGAAGTCCTTCGGCCGTTGCTTTGAACTGGTGCAATTTGGCAACCAAACTTGGAATTGATTTTTCAAGACCGTTAAACTCTTGATGTTCCTTGTCCATATATTTGACAGCCAGTGCTAATGCATCGCTATCTGTCATTTTATTGTCATTAAGTTTGATTTGTCTAACCGTATCAAAAATTTTGTTACGCAATTCATCCGTCCTTTTTTGCTGATATTCCAGATTGTTTATGCAATCAGCACTTTGCAGGTAATATTTGAAAATTTTTCTCCGTAACATGGCGTCATTGAATATATGTATCCAATCTTTGTTGTTCTCGTAGGTGTGCCTTGACCCCCTCAGTTCGTTTAACGTTGAAAACCACACAATTTTCGTTCTTTCCCAATCCTCCCTGATCTTTTCATAGAGGTTTATCGCATGTTCCAAATCATCGCAGATTGCCATGGTGAGCAATTCTCTGGCCCTCGATAATCTCGCCGTTTCACGCGATCTATCCAAAAACCATCCTGTCCCGGCGGCAAGCAAACCGCCAATCAGGGCACCGATGATCGCTGCAACAATCTCACCACTCATGTGCGTGTCCTCTCATCCGAAATAACTTAATATACCGAATTGAAGGCAACTTACCGGATGCAGAGCTACCGCCCCGGCGCGCTCTTGCCCCGTTGCGCCAGCAGGTCGAGCGCCACGTCGGTGATCATGTCTTCCTGGCCGCCGACCATGCGGCGGCGGCCCAACTCGACCAGAATGTCGCGGGTGTCGATGCCATAGGTGGCGGCCGCCGTCTCTGCGTGGCGCAGAAAGCTGGAATAGACGCCAGCATAACCCAATGTCAGGGTTTCGCGGTCGACCTGCACCGGGCGGTCTTGCAATGGGCGCACCAGTTCTTCGGCTGCGTCCATAAGCTGAAACAGATTGCAGCCATGCTTAAAGCCAATGCGGTCGGCATAGGCGATGAATACTTCGAGCGGCGCATTGCCCGCGCCCGCGCCCATGCCGGCCAGTGATGCGTCAATGCGCACCGCGCCATGCTGTACGGCAATCACGCTGTTGGCGACGCCGCCCGACAGATTGTGGTGCGCATGCATGCCCATTTCAGTTTCAGGGTTCAGCACCTGGGCGTAGGCGTCAAACCGTTCCGCCACATCATGCATCAGCAACGCGCCGCCGCTGTCCACCACATAGACGCAATGCGCGCCATAGCTTTCCATTTTCTTCGCCTGCGCCGCCAGCAATGCGGGCGCCAGCATATGCGACATCATCAAAAATCCCGACACATCCATGCCGAGCTTGCGGGCGTGCGCGATATGCTGCGCGCCCACATCGGCCTCGGTGCAATGGGTGGCGACGCGCACCGAGCGCACGCCAAATTCCCATGCCTTGTCCAGGTCTTTCGCTGTGCCGATGCCCGGCACCAGCAACACAGTCAGCACCGTATCGCCAAACGTTTCGCGCGCCGCCGCCAGCCATTCCCAATCGGTGTGCGCGCCAAAGCCGTAATTGAAACTGGAGCCGGACAGGCCATCGCCATGCGCCACCTCGATCGCGTCAACGCCCGCATCAGCCAGCGCCTTGGTGATTTTCTTCACATGATCGACGCCGTAGCGGTGTTTGATGGCGTGCATGCCGTCGCGCAGGGTCACGTCCTGGATATATAGCCGTTCTGGAATTTTGCGCGTGTTCATGCGGCGGCGCCTGCAAAGCGGTGTTGCGCGATCCGCTCGGCCGTGCGCAGGGCGGCGGCGGTCATTATATCAAGATTACCGGCATAGGTTGGCAGGTAATCGCCAGCACCCTCAACCTCCAGAAAGATCGAAGATTTGATGCCGGTAAATTCACCGTAGCCGGGAATCCGCACGGGATTGTTGGCGCCGAAACGTTCGAACTGCACTTCCTGCTTGAGGCGGTAGCCCGGCACATATTCCTGCACTTGCGCCACCATCGCCTTGACCGATGCGCTGATCGCCTCGGGTTCCGCATCAGCGGACAGGCAGAAAATCGTGTCGCGCATGATCAGCGGCGGCTCGGCCGGATTAAGCACAATAATCGCCTTGCCGCGTCCGGCCCCGCCCAGAACTTCCACCGCATGGCGGGTGGTCTCGGTAAACTCGTCAATATTGGCGCGCGTGCCGGGACCGGCGGATTTGCTGGCGACCGAGGCGATGATCTCGCCATAATAGACTTTTGCCACCCGGCTGACCGCATAGACCATCGGAATCGTCGCCTGTCCGCCGCAGGTCACCATGTTGACATTCATCGCGTCCAGATGCGCGCCGCTGTTCACCACCGGGATCACATAGGGGCCGATGGCGGCGGGCGTCAGGTCAATCATGATCTTGCCCGCCTTGTTGCATATTTCAGCATGCTTGGCGTGCGCGCCCGCCGAGGTGGCGTCGAAAACGATATTGACGCCCGCAAACTCTGGCATCGCAAGCAGCCCATCAATTCCCTTGCTGGTGGTTTTGACGCCGCGCGCCTGCGCCATGACCATACCCTCCGAGGACGGATCAATTCCCGCCATCGCCATTACCTGAAGCGATTTGGAGCGATTGAGTATCTTGATCATCAGATCGGTGCTGATATTGCCCGACCCAAGGATGGCGCAGTTTACTTTTCCTGACACGTTTTCAGCCCTTGCTGCTCATGACGCCGCGCACGGCGCCAAGCCCGGTGATCTGCGCCTCGAACACATCGCCCGGGCGCGCCTCCACCATCGGCCCCAATGCGCCAGACAGGATAATATCGCCCGCGCGCAGCGGGTAATCAGTTTTCGCCATGGTTTCGGCCAGCCATTTGGCGCCAAACAGCGGGTGCCCAAGACAGGCGGCGCCGATGCCCACGGAAACATTCTGGCCGTTCTTGCTCATCACCATGCCGCAGCCGCCAAGATCAAGATCGGTCAGTTTGCGCGGCGCCGTGCCCAGCACGAACATGGCGCTGGAGCCATTATCAGCGATGGTGTCGACAATGCCGATTTTCCAACCGGCGATGCGGCTATCCACCACTTCCAGCGCCGCCACCGCATACTCCACCGCCGACATCACATCGGCCAGCGTCATTTGCAGGGATGTCAGATCGCGCCCTAGCACCAGGGCGATTTCCGCCTCCATGCGCGGCTGAATCAGCCGTGTGCTGTCGATCTCGCGCCCGGACATATCGGTGTCGGCGAACAGCATGCCATAATCGGGCTCATTGATGCCAAACTGCTGCTGCACCACCTTTGAAGTAAGCCCGATCTTGCGCCCCACCAGCCGCCGCTTCTGGTCCAGCCAATATCGCGTATTCGCGGCCTGAATGGCGTATGCGGTTTCCACATCGCCATCCTTGAACCCATCGCGGATCGGCGCAATGGGTGCGCCAGGCATATAGGCCGCACGCAGCCTTGCCGCCGTTTCCTCAATCAAACTCATGTCAGGCCTTGATAAAACCGGTGACAAGCTTGTTAAACTCCGGCGCCTTTTCCCATTGCGCCCAGTGACCGCAATTGGGGAACACATGCAGTTGCGCCTTGCGGATCCGGCTAAGCAGGAACAGCGACATATCAAGCGGGATCACCCGGTCCTCACGGCCCCAGATCAGCAGCACATCATGGGTAAGCGCGCCCAGATTTTCTTTCCACAGTTCCTCAAGCGGCATGCCCTTGCGCATCCGCAGCGGCGGGTTCTTGACCGTCTCGGGATCGATCGAGGCCTTGAAACGCTGTTCATACAGTTCTTCGGTCAGTTCCGACTTATCAACCACCATGACATCGATAAAGCTTTTCAGCTTCGCCATGGATGGGCCATCGCCCTCGTAGTAGTTGAACAGATGCTTGATGCCCTCGGATGGCCATGGGGTAAACATCGGCACGGACCCGCCCGGCCCCATCAGCACCAGACGCCCGGCGCGGGCGGGATAATCCAGCGCGAATTTCATCGCAGTGCCGCCGCCCAGTGAATTGCCGATAAAGTGCGCCTTATCGATTTTCAGTTCATCCAGCATGTTCTTGATGGTTTCAGCATAAAAGGCGAACAGCCCGGTGTCGGGGCGCACCTTGTCGGTCTTGCCAAAGCCCGGCAGATCGAGCATCAGGCAGCGGAAATGCTTGGAGAGTTCCTCCACATTGCGCTGATAATTCGACCAGCCGCTGGCGCCCGGCCCGCCGCCATGGATCAGCACCAGCGGATCGCCCGCGCCCGCCTCATTATAATGCACCCGCACCTTGCCCGCTTGTGCGAACTTGCTGGTGCCTGCTTCTGTATGCGCCATTTTCTTCTCCCTGCTGTTGATTATTGCCGCCAATTAACTGGCGCGCTTGTGGCCCCAAATACTACCGGCTGTGTGTTGCGTGACATGCCAGGTGGTGTCGTCAATGACTCGCGCGCCCCAGCCATATTCCACCTCGAAGCCGGACGGTGATTGCATGTAGAACGACACCATATGGTCGTTGGTGTGCTTGCCCAGATCCATGCCTAGTTTGATGCCGCGCTGCTTCACCAGATCATAGGTGGAGCCCACATCATCGAGACTGTTCATTTGCAGCATGAAATGGAACAGCCGCTTGGGTGATTTGATCGGCGCGAGCGCCAGCGTGTGATGGCGCGGATTGCAGTGCAGGAACACCAGATCAATGTTGAACTTTGGCGCCAGTTCCATGCTGATGTAATCGCTGATCAGAAAACCAAGCAGGTCTTCATAAAAATGCCGCGCCGCCTTCATATCGGGGACGCACAGCACCGTATGGCCAAGCCCATGTTCGCCGGTTTGAAATCCCGAGATTGACCGCGTGGAGTGAAACGGCTTGTCGAATTCGACCTTTGGCCCATAAAAAATTTCGACACGCATGCCCGAGGGATCCTTGCAATGGATCATATCGACAACGGCGCGGGCTTTTTTCTCATCCTCGCTGGCGCGGCTGGTTTCGACGCCGCCTGTATTCAGCTTGGCTTCTATCGCGTCCATCTGCGCCTTGCCGGCGACTTCATAGCCATAGAAAATCACATCATCTTCGCCGCTTGGGTGCAACATGAAACGCCGGCTCATTTCATCCATGCGCAGCAACGTCGCCCCGTCGCTGCCTTCGCCCGCCACCATCAGGCCAAGCACATTGGCGGCGAAATCCTTCCAGGCCTCCATGTCTTTGACGCCGATGCCGAGATAGCCAAAACTTCCAACTTTCACATCTGTCAGTTGCGCCATGTTCGTCTCCCTTAAAGCCCTAGTTTTTTTGGCAGATTAATGCCTCCGGACGGCGCTGCCACGCCACGCGCGGCGAACCCGCCGTCGCAGTTTATGACAGTCCCGGTCGCCATGCGCGAATTTTCTTTCGACGCCAGCAAAACATAAGCCCCGGCATAGTCGCCGGGGATGGGAAAATCCAAAAGCGGCATTTTTCCCTTGGTAAGTTCTTGCAAGGATATGCTGGAAATTGACCGCTCCGCCTGGCCGAGCGCCGCCGGGCCGCGTAGATCGGTGGGGATGGCGCCGGGGGCCACCCCATTGACCCGCACATGGGGGGCGCATTCGAACGCCAATTGTTTGATCAACCCCACCACCGCATGTTTGGACGCGGTATAGAGCGGCCCGCCTCCATCGGGGTAAAAGCCCGCATTGGAAACCGTGAATATCATGCAGCCCTGGCTTTTCACCAGCTCGCGCTGCGCCGCTTTCGCGCCCAGCAGATAGCCCTTCACATTGACCGCAAACAGTTCATCGAAAGCCGCCGAAATGGCGTCCTCGGGCAGGTCCACCAGCTTCGCGCCATAATCCCAGATCGCAGCATTGCCGATAAAAATATCCAGCTTGCCAAATTTTTCCACCGCTGCGCTCACAGCGCGCTGATGGTCTTTCAACTCGCGCACATCGCCCTGGGTTGCGGCAATGCCTTTACCCAGATGCGCGCCCAATTCGGAAATTTTATCCGGCGATTTGTCCAGCACGGCAATCCGCGCGCCTTCGGCCAGAAAACGCGCCGCCACCGCCGCGCCCAGGCCCGAAGCCCCGCCGGTAATCAGCGCCACCCGCCCCTCAAGCCAGCCCATCTAGTTTTCCTTCTGCCGGTTTTTACGCGTAAGTTCCACCCTCAAGGTCGACCATAACATCGCCGCCTTCAAGCCTTACCGGATAATATTTTACCGCATCGGTGGCGGGCGGCGCTTTCACCTTGCCGGTGCGGATGCAGAATTTCGCCATGTGCAGGGTGCATTCCACAGTGCCGTCCTCTATATAGCCCTCGGACAACGACCAGTCGCTATGGGTGCAGGTATCGCCAATAGCGAAAAATTCCCCATCCAGATTGAATAGCGCAACCGGCTCCGGCCCCATATCGATGCGCAACCCCATATCGGTTGGCACATCACCCGCCGCACATACTTTTACAAATGCCATTTATGCTGCCTATTATCGCCGCCAATACTGCAATCATGCGAACATGCATCGTCATTCTTATGGCGAAATTCCGTATTTTCGCCAATGCGCAAACATGGTACATAACAGGCCACTAGAGCAATCTGCATTAAGCTCGAGCCACGAGGCTCGAACCTAATAAAGAAAATTGCTCTAGATTTTAATGTGTTAGAGCAGCCCACGATTAAGTGGGGTCACGAAGTGACTCCACTTAATCGTGGGCTGCTCTAAAAAAAATACTAACATCGCTTAACAGCAGGGAGAAATCACATGAACCGGGTGGATGGAAAAGTCGCATTGATCAGCGGCGGCGCGCGCGGCATTGGCGGCATGTCGGCGCGCAAGCTTGCCGAAGCGGGCGCCAAGGTGGTGATCACCGATCTGCGCGAAGACGAGGCCCAGGTGACGCTTGCGGCGATTAAAGCGGCGGGCTTTGAGGCGAAATTCTTCAAGCATGACGTGGCGGTTGAAGAACAGTGGGAAGCCGCAGTGAAATTCGCCGTGCAGAGCTATGGCGGCGTTGATATTTTGTTGAACAATGCAGGTGTCGCTGGCGCGGCTAAACCGCTGGAGGATTTAAGCCTGGATAGTTGGCGTCGCCTGATGTCGATCAATCTAGATGGCGTGTTCCTGGGCATGAAACATGTGATTCCATCCATGAAGGCGCGCGCCCATCTGTGGCCAGGCGGCGGTTCGATCATTTCGATTTCCTCGATCATGGGATTTATTGGCGGTGCGCGTGCGGCGGCCTATTGCGCCAGTAAGGGCGGCGTGCGGCTGTTGACCAAGGCGGCGGCGCTGGAACTGGCGCCTGCAAAAATCCGCGTCAATTCGGTGCATCCGGGTTTTATCAACACACCGCTGCTGCGCGCAGGCCAGGACGCAATGAACCAGCGCCAGGAAGGCGGTTTTCAGAAATTCGTCAATGGCGTCGTGTCGCGCCATCCGCTTGGCCGCCTGGGCGAGGAACAAGACATCGCCCATGCGGTGCGGTTTCTGGCGTCAGACGATTCATCTTTCATGACCGGCACGGAAGTGGTGGTGGATGGCGGCTATCTGGCGCAGTGACGCAAGAGTTTAGCGTTTCCAGCGCTCCTCATCGTCTTCTTCTAGCGCCTGCACGCGCAGGCCAAGAAACCGGAACACGGCTTCCTTGAAATCAGGATCCGCCATGATGGTATGATGCGTGGCGCCGGGGATAGTCACCGCCTTGGCGCCAGGAATAAGTTCCGCCAGCGGCTCCGGCTTACCACTCAGATCATCTTCGGAACCGGTAATCACCATTACCGGAATTTTGATCCCCGCCATTGCCGTCTGATCAAGCGGCGGCCGCCTGCTGCTGATACAGGCCGCAAGCGCCTTCATGTCGCTGTTGGTCGATTCAGCGAAGGCGCGGAATGATAATGCGTGTTCATCCTTGACGCCTTTTGGGTCATCGGTGGTCATCGCCTCGGCCATGGTTTTGCGGTCATCGCGTTTTTCCAACATGCGCGCGCCAACACCGCACAAGACAGCGGATTTGAAACGCTGCGGATGTTCACTAAGCAGGCGCAGCGTAATCATTGCGCCCATCGAATGGGCAATGATATGCGCCTGTTTCGCCTTTAGATAATCAAGGAAATTGATCACGTCGCCGGCCATTTTCTCAATCGCATAGGCTTCGGGATCGTGCGGCTTGTCGCTTTCCCCATGGCCGCGATGATCCATCGCCGCATAATCGAGGCCAGCCTTTTCCAACAGATCAAACCAGCCGCTGGCGCGCCACGCCTGACCGCGATTGGCTGCAAAGCCGTGGATCATCAAAACCGGATCGCCCCAGCCAACCGCATTGAACGCAATTTTTACTCCGCCGGATTCAAAGCTCGCCATTTACGCCTCCGTGAATGTTATATGCCGCAAGACTAGATCAGTAGTCCGCCAGTGCGCAAATATTCTTCTTGTTCGCGGGTCTCAATAGCGCCTGGGCGCGCGGCCCGGGCGCGCAGGATGGCTTCGTGCGGATCCACGCCAAACTCAATCAACAACCGCGCCGCCGCCAGCCCGGCCCGCCCGCGCCCGCCACGGCAATGCACCACCACATTGCGTTGTTGACGCAAATAGGCATGTAACACCGGGGCTTCTTCCCGCCAGCGTTCTTCCCAGCGCGCGTCCGGCGCCTCGCCATCGGCAAGCGGCAGGTGCAGCGCATGAATGCCATGCGCTTGAACCCTCGCACGGAACGCGGCTAGTGGCAAACTGGCCCATTCCAGCTCCCCCGCCTCCATAAGCGTCACCAACGCCACCGCGCCAAAATCCCGGATCAAGGACAGATCAGCCTCTATATCCTGGTTATAGGCGCCAGACAGCACCGGCGGAAAGATGCGCCCAGGGCAACCGCAGATGCCGATGCGCCCCAGCCCATCTGCAATAATCAAACTGCTGATTTCAAACAATAAGCGCTATCCCGTCACAGCTTGAACATGGCACTCAGATGGCCGCGCGCCAGCCGGCCCAAGCAGCGCGTCAAAAACAAACAAAGTGCCGCAATACGGGCAGCGTATATGCGCATTTACCCCCATATCCAGATAAATGTGCGGATGATCATGCGGCGCGGCGGCGCCCTGGCATTCGAATTCTCTTACCCCGATAGAGATTTCCGCAACCCCCAGATCGTTCACAAATCTTGCCCGCGCCGCGTTTGCCATTGCGTTACCTGCCTTAATACAGAGCCATTCTAATTTTATCCCGTGCGATGTTAACGGAATCTTATCGATATCGCCAGACAATGCAACCAACTCAAAGCGTTATTGATTAGTTGCTGGCGGCGTTTGGCGCATGAGGGTCAAAGTGCAGGTGGATATATCCAATGGCAGAGGCGGAATTGCCACAAGAGCTTAAAGAACTGATTGATATGGCAAAGCAGGGAACGGCCCGTTCACATCAATTGCTGGCGGAAAACGTCCTTGATTTGTTTATTTCGCCCCAGGGCCGTATGAGCGACCGTGAGCGGGCGCTGACCGATTCAATTCTCAGTCAGTTGGTCAGCGAAATGGAGCTGCAAATCCGTCAAGGGCTTGCCGAGAGGTTGTCAAAAGCCGCTGACGCCCCGCCCAGGTTGCTGGAAATGCTGGCAAATGACGAAATTTCCATTGCGCGGCCAATTCTTCAGAACTCCAAGCTGCTGCAGGATACGGCCTTAATTGAGATTGTCCGCGCCCGGGGACGCGAGCATCAACTTGCCATCGCCCTTCGTGAAGCAGTTTCGGTCGAGCTAAGCGACACGCTGGTCGAGCGCGGCGATACAGATGTCATCGAGAGCTTGATCCGCAACCCCAACGCCGCTCTATCAAACAAGGCCATGACCTATTTGGTGGCCGAAAGCCGGCGGTTTGACCGTTTTCAGGAGCCATTGCTATCGCGTGCAGATTTACCGCCAGCCTTGGCGCACAAAATGTTTTGGTGGGTTTCGGCAGCGTTGCGGCAAAAAATATTGATCGAATATGAGTTGCACCCGCACGTTCTCGACCCGCTCCTGGAAACCACCACTGAGGTTGCTATCGCCGATACTTCCCGCAGCGCTGCGGGAAATCGCCAGCAAACAGCCGCCGAGTTGGCGGAGGAGTTGCGCCTGTCCGGGCAACTGAGCCCAGAAAATCTGCTTAACATGTTGCGAAAACAGCGGATTCAGGCGTTCACCGCCGCCATGGCGAGCTTAAGCAACATCTCCTTCACTGCCGCCAGCCGGATCATACTTGATCACGACGTTGAGCCCTTTGCCGTTCTGTGTAGGGCAATCCAAGTATCAGAGGCGCATTTTTCCAGTATGGCGCTATTATTGTTGCATGCACACACCGGAAAGCGGCAATCTATTAACGATTTAAGAGAAGTACTGGAGCTTTTTCACAAAATATCTTCTGGACAGGCCAGGATTACGCTACAATACTGGCATAACGATTCAGCGCTTCAACGGGCAGCCGGGGAGCTGGGGTAGCAAATCGCCGTACAAGTTCGGGCGAGTTACGAGTTGGTTTGCGTTAGGGGCGGTTGAATGCAAGAAACTTTTCGCGAAGATGGGGTTGTCGCTGAGTTCAGCGCGTCAACAGTCACGCCGCTAAACCGGAAAACGGCGATCGCCGGGAACTGGCTTGGCTCAGGTGATGGTTTTGCAAAGGCCCTATCCTTCCACGAAGATGCTGGCTTTTATGCGGCCACGCCTGAGGGGCTGATATTGTTTGCCGGCCCGGCCTTTAATAGCTTGTCGAACCTCCCACAAGGGACCACCCATATTCCTGCCGCCATCGTGCAATTCATCACCGCCAACCGCGAAAGCTATGTGCGCGATGAAAATCATTCTAATGGATCAGGCCCGCGCCATGTGCGCGCGTTTCATTATCCGGTGTTTGACAGGGATGGGGCGCTATCTGGTATTTTTGGCCACTATACCGACACCTCCGATAACACTGCCGCATTTGCCCTTATCAGTCAGGATCTGGCGCGCAAGCATGATCGGGTCCGCGCCAGTTCTGATTTCTTTTGGGAGTGCGATGCTCAGGGATTACTGATTGATCTTTCGGATCGGGTTACGGATATTCTTGGTAAACCGGCGGTGATGTTTCTCGGTCGCCCGATGACTGAAGCGGGGCAATTCAGCTTGCGCTCCGGCGCGCCATGCCCGCCGCCGCCCGAATTCGCCAAACATCAGCCATTTCGTGATGTGATTTTTCTGCTCACCAACAGCGCCGGAGAAAAGCGATATTTTCTGCTTGGCGCGGTGCCGGTATTTGAACCCGTGAGCGGCAAGTTCGCCGGCTTTCGCGGGGTAGGCGCCGATGTGACAGCCCGCTTTCGCGCCGAGGACGCCGCCGCGCAAACACTGGCCGAGCTACAGCAAGCGCAAGAGGCGCTGAATAACCGCAATGCCCAATTGCAAATTGAACGCGGCCGCGCTGAGGCGGCGCTTAAAGCAAAATCAGAATTTCTCGCCACTATGAGCCATGAGTTGCGGACGCCGCTAAACGCCATACTTGGTTTCTCCGAAACCATGACGATGAAATTGTTCGGCGAATTAAACTCCCAGTATACCGGCTATGCCGGCGACATCTTGCGCTCGGGTCAGCATTTGCTGTCACTCATCGACGCGATGCTGGAGGCGGCAAGCCTGGAAAATAATGAAGTTGCCCTGCACCCAAAATCTGTGCCGTTAGCGGAACTGATCTCTAAGGCGGTTAGCATTGTGCTTATCCGCGCTGAAGCAAAAAACATCACCACCCGCCGCGCGTCTGCGCCGGAAGGCTGGTTGATTAACGCCGATCCAGTCGCCAGCACACAAATTTTTGTCAATCTGCTGAGCAATGCCGTCAAGTTTACCCGGCCTGGCGGCAACATTGGCGTTGATGTTGAGGCCCGGATTAACAGCAATGGGCGCTTTGCCGCAATTACGGTTTGGGACGATGGCATCGGCGTGCCAGAGGAGATGCAGGAAAAAATCTTTGCGAAATTTGTCCGGGGCGCTGACGCCTATACGTATGACGATGCGGGTCAGGGTCTGGGGATCGGGCTGAATATCTCGCGCCGCCTGTCGGAGCTAATGGGTGGCAATCTTACTTTGCAAAGCACGCCGGGAAAAGGCAGCCGCTTTACGGTTGAACTACCCCTGCTGAGGGCGGACTGAGTTAGCGCTTGCTAGAGCCTTTCCCGGTCAGATTGAAGCAACCTGACCGGATAAGAAAGGCTCTGATTGAATGTGTTAGACCATTTTTATCCTGATCGGATTGATTCAATCCGATCAGGAAATGGTCTAATACAGTGCTTCGCCCTTTAGCAAGCGTGGTAATTCGCCGCTCTCGCCTGCGGCGTGGCGCATCAGCAAGCGCCGCAATGGCCCTGTGCGTCCAACAATTTCCATTCCCAGATCACGCACCAGCCTTAGTGGCGCAATATCATTGGAAAACAGACGGTTCAATGCATCGGTAACCACCGATAGCGCGACATTATCAAACCGCCGCCATTGCTGATACCGCTCCAACACCGTTAAAGCGCCAATATCAAGACCAAGACGCCGCGCATCCGCGAGCACTTCAGCGAGCGCCGCCGCATCACGCAAACCGAGATTTAGCCCCTGCCCGGCTATTGGATGAATCGTGTGCGCCGCATCCCCCGCCAGCGCCAGCCGTTCCGCTACATAGCTATGAGCATGATGAAATCCGATGGGATACAAAAAGCGCTGATCATCCGTCGACGCACTACCAAGATGCGAACCAAACCGGCGGCGCATTTCCGCGTCAAAATCACCTTTTCCGAGCGCCATCAAGGCCCGTGCGATTTTGGCTGGCTCGGTCCATACCAGCGAGCAGCGGTTGCCGGTCATCGGCAATATGGCGAACGGGCCGCCGGGCAGAAAATATTCATGCGCAACGCCATGATGGGGAAGCTCGTGCAGGACGGTAGTGACAATCCCCGCCTGACCATATGACCAAGCAGCGCATTTAATACCCGCCGCCTGACGCAGCATCGACCAGCGTCCGTCCGCCGCCACGCATAAGCGTCCGCGCAGAACTTCGCCGCCCGCCAGCGTTACCGTGATCCCAAACCCATCCGGCACTGCCGACATGACTGTTACGGGCGCGCGGATAGAAATCCGGTCGTTCGCCGCTATTGCTTCATGCAGGACCATGCGCAGACGCCGGTTCTCAATAATATGTCCCAGCCCTTCCGGAAAACGCTCTAACTCTTTATGGTCAAAATGCAGACCTAATGGGGATGGGCCGCCAGGCAAGCGGCCGTCGCTCACCAATATGTCCAGAATGGGTTGGGCGTGATCCACAAGATGCGGCCATAACCCTAGCGCCGACATCAGCCGGCAGGAGGAACGGCCAAGCGCCGACACCCGCCCGTCAAATGCGGCAAGCTCGCTGGTTGACCGGTCCAGCGTATCCAGGATGATGACCGATAGTCCGGCATGTGCAATGGCGCAGGCCATGGTCAGGCCAACCAGCCCGCCGCCAACCAGGATAATTTCAGCGTCGAAATGCTGTGGCCGCATATATATTGCCTATTTTTTGAGCAGTTTCCCAATAATGCCTAAAACTTATACAGAATAATAATCTTCCCACCCATATAATCCGGCTTTCCCAAATATTTGACGGTTATCACAAACCGGCACGGTTTTTGAGTGGATGGCTTTCAGCAGTGCCGTCCCCTGTTTGGGCCCGCTCATGCAGCCCCCGCTCATACAGTCGGCGGATATAACCTGATGCGAAGAGGACAGGTTCAATGAAACTGGTAATGGCAATCATCAAGCCGTTCAAGCTGGACGAAGTGCGCGAAGCGCTGACCAGCCTGGGCATCGAGGGCATGACCGTTACGGAAGTGAAGGGTTATGGCCGGCAAAAGGGGCATACGGAAATCTATCGCGGCGCGGAATACGCCGTCAGCTTCCTGCCCAAACTGAAAGTGGAAGTGGCGATCACCACCGATCAAGTGGAGTCGGTTGTGGACGCTATCGTCGCCGCCGCCCGGACCGGGCAAATCGGCGACGGAAAAATTTTCATATCACCCATCGACCAGGTTGTGCGCGTCCGCACTGGTGAAAAAGACGCCGATGCGCTTTAGCGTGCTTTAGGAGAGCAACATGAAATCTTGCATTAAATATGCGTATGCCGCTGGCTTGGTGGCGCTTGCCGGGCTTGCGATTGCTGATCCAGCCCTTGCGCAAGACACCGATACTGTAACCGAAGTGGCTGCACACACCACCGATAGCGGCGACACGGCGTGGATGCTTACCTCAACCGCCCTGGTATTGCTGATGACCATTCCCGGCCTGGCGCTGTTTTATGGCGGTATGGTGCGCAAGATGAACGTGCTGGCCACCATGATGCAAAGCTTTGCGATCTGCTGTTTGGTCGCCGTACTATGGATGGTTCTGGGATACAGTCTGGCGTTTGGCAACGGAACGCCCTATATCGGCGACATGAGCCGCATGCTGTTGCACGGCATGGACATGAATGCGCCATTTTTGCTTGGCGCGGGCATGGAGACGGGATCGGTGGCGTTCACCATTCCTGAAAGCGTCTTCATGATGTTCCAGATGACCTTTGCGATCATCACGCCAGCGCTGATCACCGGCGCGTTTGTGGACCGGATAAAGTTTTCTTCGCTGCTGGTTTTCTCGGCCCTGTGGCTGGTGGTTGTGTATGCGCCTATCGCACATTGGGTCTGGCATCCGATGGGCGTGCTTTGGGGCGCTGGCGTGCTTGATTTCGCCGGCGGCACCGTGGTGCACATCAATGCTGGCGTGGCGGGCCTGGTTG
The DNA here is from genome assembly GCA_947085465.1 of uncultured Alphaproteobacteria bacterium. Lineage (GTDB taxonomy): Bacteria > Pseudomonadota > Alphaproteobacteria > UBA11222 > UBA11222 > CAMTWQ01. Next base: position 7,380 of record CAMTWQ010000004.1, on the reverse strand, counting down.
CGGCGCTGATCATCGGCAAGCGAGCCGGTTATGGCAGCAGCGGGGGGCATAATTTCGCCCCGCATAATCTGGTGTTGAGCATGATTGGCGCATCGCTGCTGTGGGTCGGCTGGTTTGGCTTTAACGCCGGTTCGGCCGGCGCCGCTAATGGGCGCGCTGGCATGGCGATGGCCGTGACCATGATCGCGGCTGCCGCAGCCGCCTTGTCCTGGATGTTCACCGAGTGGTCCTTGCGCGGCAAACCAAGCGCGCTTGGCCTGATCTCGGGCGCAGTCGCAGGTCTTGTCGCAATTACGCCGGCGTCGGGTTTTGTCGATCCGATGGGCGCGCTGATCATCGGCCTGATCGCCGGGATCATGTGCTACTGGGGCGCTACATGGTTAAAGCGCGCATGCGGTTATGACGACAGCCTGGACGCTTTCGGGGTGCACGGTGTCGGCGGCATGGTTGGCGCCCTTCTCACCGGCGTGTTCGCGATGAAGGATATTGGCGGCTATTCTGGCCTGCTTGAGGGCAATCCCGGCCAGGTCATGATCCAGATCATCGGCATCGGTTACACCATTGCCTGGTGTGCGCTGGCGACGGCCGGAATACTGTATCTGATCAAGTTCACCATCGGTCTGCGCGTTGAGCCTGAAAACGAGCGCGATGGATTGGATCTATCGCTGCATGGTGAAACGATAGCCTAATTTACCTCCCTCCGGATATTTACCTCCCTCTGGATAACTTGCCCGGATGGCATCCCCATCCGGGCTTTTTCTGGGATGAATAAATAGGGTCAGACTCGATTATTTGGACTTTATTGCCTGGGTTGGGCTTAAATCGAGTCTGACCCTATTTATTTATTCCTGACTCTATTTTTTCCGTGGGACGGGAATATTGTCGATCAGCCGCGTCTTGCCGATCCTTGCTGCGGCGATCAGGCGCGCGGGCGCATCGCCAATATGCGAGAGCGGCGTCAAATCCTCTGCGTCGCAGAGTTCCAGATAGTCAACACTGCCAAAACCGCCGCGCAGCAATTCATCCCGCCCCCAGGCAAGATGCGCGGCGCCGGGAGAGCCATCGCGCAACTTTTCAGCGATTGCATATAAAGTGCGCGGCAGTGACAGCGCCTGCTGGCGCTCAACCGCGCTCAGATAAACGTTACGCGAGGAGAGCGCCAGGCCATCCATTTCACGCATGGTCGGCACGCCAACAATATCAGTTGGTATATCCAGATCGCGCGCCATGCGGGTGATTGTCTTTAGCTGCTGATAATCCTTCTCGCCAAAAAACGCGGCGTCAGGCAGCACCTGAAGCAGTAATTTGGTCACGACAGTGGTGACCCCCTGAAAATGGCCGGGCCGCGCCGCGCCGCATAGACCTTCGGTAATGCCAGATACATTGACAACCGTCAGGCTGCCCGGCGGATACATTTCCGCCACCGCCGGCAAATAGGCGAGATCGGCGCGGGCCGGTAAAAGCTTTGCCAGATCGTCTTGCTCGTTACGCGGATAGGCTTCAAAATCCTCGTTCGGGCCGAACTGGGTGGGATTGACGAAAATCGACACGACAACCTTGGCGCAGCGCAGTTTCGCTGCCGCCACCAGGCTTAGATGCCCGGCATGCAAAGCCCCCATGGTAGGAACAAAACCAACGCTTAACCCGGCGGCCCGCCACACCCGCACCTGTGTGCGCAAAGAGGCGATTGTGCGAACAGTTGCGATAGCAGGCGTACCCATGCACTACACCAGTGATGTTCCGGACATATATTCTGGGAAAGGCTTAACCTAACGTCCTGATCGCCAGTACTTTTGTACGCGGTTGCAGCGGTTTGAATATGTTTTTTTGAGTCGGAAACTCGCGTGAGCGCACCGCATTCGCATAGGCTTGCACAGCGCGACCGGTTTCACCCGCCACGTCGCCGAACACCTGCACGAATTTAGGTACATCCTGACCGAACACGCCGGTCATGTCTTCACTCACCAATATCTGGCCGTCACAGACGCGCGACGCGCCAATGCCAATGGTGGGAATATCGAGGTGCCCGGTAATGCGCTGCGCCACATCCTCAACCATGCCCTCAAGCACAAGGGAGAATGCTCCGGCTTGGGCGATGGCGGCGCTGTCATCGAAAATCGCTTGAGCCTCGCGTTCGCTGCGGCCGCGCGCGCGATATCCGCCAAGCGTGTTGACCATTTGCGGCCGCAGGCCCGTATGGCCCATAACAGGTATTCCGCGCTGCGTCAGGAAATGGACTGTGTCGGCCATTTCGCGCCCGCCTTCAAGCTTTACGCCGGAGCATCCGGTTTCCTGCATGACGCGCGCGCAATTGCGGAATGCGGCCTCGGGCGATTCCTGTGTTGTGCCAAACGGCATATCAACAATGACGCAGGCGCGGCTTGATCCGCGCATGACCGCCTGGCCATGGCGGATCATCATGTCGAGAGTGACGCCCAGGGTGCTTTCCATCCCGTACAACACCATGCCGAGAGAATCGCCAACCAAAATGAGATCGACAACCTCGTCCAGAGCTCGCGCCATAGGCGTCGTGTATGCGGTGAGACAGACCAGAGGTGTGCCGCCCTTACGCGAGCGGATCGCCGGCGCCGTAATACGGCACACGGTGTTTGTTTTGCTCATCGCTCAGCCTCCCTGTTGGCTGCCGGCTCTCTGTCCAGCTTATTTGCGTCCAGCTTATTTGCGTCCAGCTTGTTGTATAACCCAAGGCGCATCCGGTTAGGGCGTCCGGGGACTTCACTTATAGTCATTTTTCGCGGCCTGCGCGACTCAAATATGAGCTTCATTTTCTGGGAATCGCACAAATTTTCACGTTCAAATTGCCTGTTCATATAACGTTTTTCCGGCTAAGACAGGAGTTGGGTGGTGGCTTAACGGCTGACGAACTTGTAAATATAGAAAATACGACGGGGGATTCTTATGGACGCAACACAGCCTGCGCCGGTCGGGATGGATGTGTTTTTTATCCTGTTAGGCGCCATTCTTGTGTTCGCCATGCATGGCGGCTTTGCGTTCCTCGAAGCCGGCACGGTGCGGCACAAGAACCAGGTTAATGCGCTGGTGAAAATTCTTGCCGATTTTGCCATATCTACCGTCGTCTATTTCTTCGTTGGCTATTCGATTGCCTATGGGGTGGACTTTATGTACAGCGCCGGAGTGATTACGGGCGCGACGGAGGCCGAAGGCGTCACATTTGCAAAAAGCGGCTATGATCTGGTTAAGTTCTTCTTTTTATTGACATTTGCCGCAGCAGTCCCGGCGATTATTTCTGGTGGCGTGGCGGAACGCATGAAATTCTGGCCACAGGTTCTGGCCGGGGGGATTATCGTCGCCCTGATATATCCATTGTTTGAGGGCATGGTGTGGGGCACACGGTTTGGGTTTCAGGATTGGATACAGGCGAGCTTTGGCCATCGGTTCAATGATTTCGCCGGCTCGATCGTGGTGCACGCGGTGGGCGGCTGGCTTGGGCTTGGGGCGGTGATCATGCTTGGCGTGCGGCGCGGGCGTTATGATTCACGCGGCAAGCCTGTAGGTATCCCGCCATCAAATATACCGTTCCTGGCGCTTGGCTCATGGATGCTGTGCATAGGCTGGTTTGGCTTTAATGTAATGAGTGCGCAAACCCTGGCGGGCGTAAACGGTCTGGTGGCGGTGAATTCACTGCTAGCCATGGTCGGCGGGATCATTGCCGCGCTAATTGCCGGGAAGAATGACCCGGGCTTTGTGCATAATGGCGCACTCGCTGGATTAGTGGCCGTGTGTGCGGGCTCCAACGTGTTCCATCCGATTGGCGCGCTCGCCACCGGGGCTATCGCCGGGGTGATTTTTGTCGTAGTTTTCCAGTTCTGCCATAATCGCTGGAAAATCGACGACGTGCTGGGCGTATGGCCGCTGCATGGGCTGTGTGGCCTGTGGGGGGGCATCGCCTGCGGCATATTTGGCGTCGAAGCAATGGGCGGCATGGGGGGTGTTGGCTTTATGTCGCAATTGGTCGGTTCGTTAGCGGGAGCAGCCTATGCAGGGGTTTTAGGCTTTGCCCTCTACGGCGCCTTAAAGGCGGTGCTGGGCATCCGGCTGGATGAAGAAGATGAGTTCAAAGGGGCTGACCTAAGCATCCATCATATCGGCGCTAATCCTGAAACCGATATGTCACGCCGCTAGAGCCTTTCCCGGTCAGGTTGAACCAACCTGACCGGATAAGAAAGGCTCTATTTGAATATGTTAGACCATTTTTATCCTGATCGGATTGATTCAATCCGATCAGGAAATGGTCTAGGGGTTCACCAACTGTAATACGCAGCAATCAGCAATGGGAAAAAGTGGCTTTATGGGGTATCTGCACTCTGCTGCGAAGATGGTGTCGCGAAAGCTTGCCTGCACCCTGATGATACTTATTGCGGTTTGCCTGGCGCCACTGGCCGCAAGGGCGCAAATTCAGTCATTGCCCGACATTCTTGATCAGTTGAAACAATCATCTGGCGGCGGCCCTGTGCAGGAGCCGTCCGATTTGGACCGGGCGCGCGAAGGCGCCAGTGAACCTGGGTCGCTTGAGGAAAGGCTTCGTGAAAACGCGCAAGATCGCAAAATATTGCAGCGCCAGAGGGAAAAACCGTCTCCGCTGGAAGATTTCTACCAAACCGGCCTGAAATCCATTACCCCGCCAGACAGCAAACCTCCTGAACTAAAGCAGTTTGGATATGACATATTCGATACAGAGGTGCGACGGGAGCTGACCCTAAGCGGCGCCATCTCTGATGATTATGTTCTGGATGTAGGGGACAAGCTGGTTATTACGCTGCGCGGGCCGCAAAGCAAATCCATCACCACCCAGATCGACCGGGAAGGGCTGGTGATCCTGCCCGATATGCGCCCGATCAAGGCCGCGAACCGGACATTTTCTGAGTTTCGTGAGGAGTTCAATGCGGAGGTCACACGTTCGTTTGTCGGCACTGAGGCTTATGTATCACTTGGCGCATTACGGGCGATATCCGTACTGGTGCTGGGTGAGGTAAAGGAACCGGGGCAAAAGCAGCTCACCAGCCTATCCACGGTGTTTGACGCCCTGCAACGTAGCGCCGGGATTCGCAAATCAGGGTCATTACGGCGCATTTCGGTCAGCCGCGCAGATGAAAAATTTGATATTGATCTGTATGACCTTATCCAGCGCAGCGATTTCAACGGCAATATCCGCTTGCGCGATGGCGACCGGATCTCGGTCAGCGCCATTGGCGGCACCTTTGCAGTTGCAGGGCTTGTCAACCGCCCCGGCGTTTATGAGTTGCCGGGCGGGCGGGGTGAAATCCCGTTTCGCGAAGCGATGAGCCTTGCTGCGGGATCGATCCTGCCTGATGGAACAATTTTTATTCAGATCACCTCCGATGATGTGGGGCGCCGGTTTGTGCTCGAAGCCGATCCGCGCACCGCGCGCGTCAAACCCGGCGATACGATTTTTGCGCGGCCAAGCGTCGATGCGCGGCTTGGCGGGGTGACTTTAACCGGCCATGTAAAAATCTCCGGCATAAGGTCGATTTTCACCACGCCGACGGTGGCGAGCCTGGTGTCATCCATCGGCGTATTGGGGGATAGCCCCTATACCGGCCTGGCCGTATTACGCCGCACTGGCGAGAGTGGATTCACACCCGCCTATCATGCGGTCAATTTGCAAAAAGTGTTGCAGCGCGAGGTTGATTATTCGCTGATGTCAGGAGATACGCTGATTATTCTGAGCCAGCAGGATGTGCGGTATCTCAATTCCGTAGACGTGCAAAACGCGCTGGCGGGCAAAAATATCGCCGCACTGATCAAAGAGGCAAGCAACACGGGGCGCCGCGAAGGTGGCCGATCTGACGATAAAAATCCAGAGACTTTGGCGGATTTGAAGTCATCAGATGAATTTGCTGCTTCAGATGAACGGCAATCCCTGGATGAAATGGATATGGCGGATAGCCGCCGTTCGCAGCGCAGAAGGCAGAGTTCAGAGGATGATATTACCCAAGCCGAAGACGCTACAGCGGATATGGAAAGCACAAGGCGCCCCTCCACCCAATGTAACGGGCTGATCGAATTGCTGCAAATACGCACAACCGAGCGCGCCAACCGTTTCGCCAATGCGGTGCGCGGCATTAATAATCAGCGCAATGAAATCATCGCTGGAAAGCAGAAGTGCCCGGATATTTTTCGCAATGAGTTCGGAGATCTGCTGCCATACCTGCTGGAGAAATCAGTCGAGGTGACCGGTGAGGTGCGCCGCCCCGGAATTTTTCCCATTGCGGACGATCTTAATTTGGCCGCGCTGCTGAAGCTGGTGGGTGGGCTGAGCCGGGAAGCAGATGACAGCCGTGTCGCCATTTCGCGTTTTGAGGGACTTAATAGCATCAAAACGGACGCCCCCGCCGAACAGCGCAAACTCTATGATATTGCCGCCGTGGCGCCAGAAACCATCCTGCTAAAACCCGCTGATCGCATCAATGTGCATCCGAAATTCAACAATCGGGACGATGGGCCGGTGCAGCTTGTTGGTGAATTCAAATATCCTGGCACCTACGAGATTGCCCGCAATACGCGCCTGTCAGAGATTATCGCGCGTGCTGGCGGGATAACCGAAACCGCTTATCCCTATGGCGCCGTCGTCACGCGCGAAAGCGCGCGGCGGGAAGAAGAGAGAACGCTCGAGCGATTCAAAAAAGAGCTTCAGGATTCGCTTGCCTATGGCATCACCAGTGGCGGCGAAAAGGGCGCAGCGGCGGCAACCGCAGCGCCGTTTCTCAAGAGCCTGTTGGATGATGTTAACAAGACACAGGCGATTGGCCGGATCGTCGTCGAAGCCGATCCTAACGTTCTGCAGGCCCGTCAGGAATTAGATCCCGCGCTGCAACCCGGCGACAGAATTTTCATGCCCAAGCGGCCAAGCACCGTATCGGTGACCGGCGAGGTGCTCAACGCCGGCAGTTTCCAATTCATTGCCGGCGCCAGCGCCAAATCCTATATCCAAAAAGCGGGCAGTTTCCGGGAATCCGCGGATAAAGGAAAAGCATTCGTCATCTTTCCAGATGGCACCGCCAAGAATTTGGAGTTTTCCGCCTGGCGGGCGGATAAGGTATCTGTGCCGCCGGGCAGTGCGATCGTCGTACCACGCGATCTGACGCCGCTAAATTTCCTGACACTTGCCGCGCCATTGACCCAAATCATCAGCCAACTGGCTGTGACAGCAGCGTCATTGTCGGTTATCTCCAGTAACTAGAGCGGAATGATTTTAGGTTGAATCGATTTAGGATTCCCAAATCAGTTTTGATGTGATTCAAGATACTGGCTGGATGGGAGGCCAGTATGTATGGCGAAACCTTATTCTATTGATCTTCGTGAGCGGGTTGTTGCGGC
>CAMTWQ010000003.1:0-8114 GCA_947085465.1 uncultured Alphaproteobacteria bacterium | reverse complement strand
TTGATCGCCCGGCCGCCGACTATCGGTGACACGGCGATTACCGGCGCGCGCGCGGCCGCCATCGCCGCGCGGACGCCCGGTACCGCCAGAATCGGGTCGATGCTGACACACGGGGTGGCTGGGCAACTAATGATGCAGGCGAGGTCAGGTTCACCCAGCGCCTCCAGAACGCCGGGCGCCGGGGCGGCGCTTTCCGCCCCCTCGAAGCCAAAGCCGGTGACCCTGGGCGCGCACCGCTCGCGCACAAAATAATGCTGAAACGCCAGCGGTCCGTCCAGGGTGTGGATGATTGTGCGAACCGGATCATCGCTCATCGGCAGCACGCGGGCGCCAATGCCGAGGGCGGCAAAGAAATCGCCCGTGATGCGCGACAGAGGATCACCCGCCGCGAGGCGGCTGGTGCGCTGCACATGGGTGGCTAGATCCAGATCGCCCAACTGGAACCAGTCCTCGCCGCCAAGCTTGCGCAAGCCCGCCATGAAAGCCCAGGTCTCACCGGCGCGGCCCCAGCCCTGTTCCGGGTTTGCCAGCCCGGCCAGCGTATACATCACCGTATCCAGGTCAGGTGAAATATGCAGTCCCAGATGGATAAAATCATCGCCGGTGTTGATGATGATGCTCAGATCATCGCCTTTCAGCAGATGCGACAGGCCCAGCGCCAGTTTCGCGCCGCCCACGCCACCGCATAACGCCACGCATTTCATGTTCAGCGGAACATGTCGATACGCCGCTCACGCACCAGCGCGGTGGCGGGATTTGGCGCATCCTGTTTCGGCGGTGTAAAGCCGCGGATCAGCACCACCGGCATGCCTTGCGAACCCTGGCCCTGCAATAGCGAGCCGGCCGAGGCCAGCTCATCGGCGGTGGCGGTCTCGGTTACTTCCAGGCGGCGGCCAAACAGATCCGGTTCGCCGCGTAAATCATGCAGCGCGGTCAATCCGGCGACGCCGATGGCGATGCCCACAATGCCGTTGCGCCAGGCGCGCCCGATACTGTCATTGATGATGACGCCCACATCGGCGCCGCTCAGGGCAAGCAGTTCCGCGCGCATACGTTGCGCTGACGCATCCGGGTCAAACGGCAGCAACAGGATTTTTTCACCGCCGTCCGTGTTGTCGATATTCGATTGATCAATGCCCGCATTGGCCATCACCACGCCGATCCGGTGCGCAACGATCAGCACGTTTTTCTGGTAGCGCACAATGTCGGATGATTCCGACAATACCGCCTCGACAAAGCGCGGGTCCTTTTCCACTACGGCGGCGATTTCCAGGGCGCGTTTTGAGGGGGTAATAGCGCGCAAATCCAGATAACGGTTTTCGGATTTTGAGACGATCTTTTGCGCAATCACCAGCACGTCACCCGTCTGCAATGGCGTCCCCGCCGCCGCTGCGCGGTCATGAATGATTGCGGCAAGCGGGTCGCCTGGCGCGACCAGCGGAATGCCGGGAATTGCGCTAAGCGTGATGGGGTGCGGCAAGCTATTCGCCCTTACCCGATGGATTGCCGGCGGTCCCGGTGATGCGCAGGCCCGCGCCCTCGATCTGGTAACGCTTGTTGATGCCGATCAGCACCGAGGTCAGCGCCTCTGCCGCCACGCTGTTGGCCAGCGGCCCCGCATGCCAGCCGCGCATGCCGGCGGCCTCAACCAGTTCGATCACCGCTTCGCGCGCCGCCAATTTGTCGCCGCACACCAGCACGTCGCAATCCACCGGATGATCATCGCGCAAATGGCTGGCGCCGACATTCTGAAACGCCGACACCACCGTGACGCCCTCGCCCAGCACCGCCTGGGCGGCCAGCGCGGCGCAGCCTTCGGGTGGCATCTGCACCCTTGCCACGCGGGGCGGAACCAGCGGCACGGTGACATCGATCAGAATTTTGCCCTGTAATGCCTCGCGCACGCTTTCCAGCGTCGATTTCTGGCTGGCGAACGGCACCGTCAGCACGGCAATGCCGCACGCCTTGGCGGCGCCCGGATTGTCCATGCCGGTTGCGCCCAGCGGCCTGGCGGCGGCCTCGGCCTTTTCCAGGGTGCGCGAGCCAATGATGATCGTGTACCCGGCGCGCGACCAGCGCACGGCCAGCCCGCCGCCCAGATCGCCGGTGCCGCCCAGAATGGCAATAACGGGTTTCATCGCTGGCATTTACGTACTTGTGACCTGATCTCCGAAATCATCTAACTTCTTTTCGAGACAGACCCCATGGCTACTCGTTGAAACATTCCCATCTCTCCGATTTCGCGAGCAGCATAGTCTGACAACTTGCCTCTGATCTTGCCGGTGGGTGCAATCCCAAGCTCCTTGAGCAGCGATGAAATCTCTTTGATGGAGACCATCCGATCAGATAGATACTGCTGAAGCTCCTCGGTTGACATTCGAAGAAGATAGTCGTGAGACTTATCAATTCTGGCAAGCGGACTCATCACTAGTTCAATTGCCAATTGCCGGCGAGCGGTCTTTTTATCCACCGAGTGGCCTTTCTCTAGCGCAAGAACCATTAGCTCCTCATTGGTATACTTACTTCGCTCAAGCCCCGCGACCGCCCCCTCTGGGCCTAACCATTCTGTAAGCAAATGCAGATCAAGAGGCATTATGCGCAAGCTCCGATAAACTCATTCACCAGACGCTGAAACTGTTCCGACTGCTTTTCAGCGTTAGCTATTGCTACATCGTACACCGGAATTCTTTGCGCCGCAGCTTGCCGAAGCCCATCACCTTCGGTGACATAGGTTTCAAAGACTCCACCAGTGCGCCTCAATCGGTTGAATTCTATTCGCTCAGATTGCTTGAGGGCCTCACCCCATTCTCTGCACATCATGCCAATAGAGCCGGCAAACTTGGTGTCTGCATACTCGATCTCTTCAATGCTATTTCTGATCATCTCAACATCTGCGTTCACATTGTTTATTTCGCCAATGATCGTCGCAACGCCAATTGAAGACTGGCGATCCAATTTCACAGGAGAAACACAATAGTCAGATGCATATATCACGGAACGCAATATGTCAGAAACTTCAGGATGACTGTCGATGAGCATGTAATCATATTGATCTTCAATTGTGGACATGGCGTACTTTATCGTTTGCATATGCCGCAATAGAAGAAGATTGTTCTGCCGGATGTTGTTCGAACTAGGCAGCTTATCGACTGTTACTGTGGATAAGCGCGGGTCCGCAGGAATAACATCAATCTTTGCACGCCAACCCGTCCATGACCGGATATCAACCTCCGGACTGCTCGACGCAGCGCTATATAGCTGCTGAAACTTATGAAATAGCGTTGTACCGGGTACTTCACCTGATGCAAAGTTCTCAATCACATCAGGAAAGAAGCGACCAGAGACACCTCCACGCTGGTAGTCTGCGTCCACCACCAACACCCGCTTTTGGTGGTAACGATTGAGTGCGACAGCAATGTGATAGCAGGCCGTCGTCTTACCCACACCACCTTTTTCGCTGACAAATGAAACTATCTTGGCCAATTAATCCTCCAGCTTTTTCAAGAAAGATTGATAAGCTTCACTTCGACTTAGCGCACAACCCCAAGGCTACCCCGGCTGGTAAATTCCGGCTTCGTCTGACAGTAAGCAATCCGACCCGAAGATGAAGCCGGATCGGCTCTTCGTTTCCGATCAAACCACGTGACCATATCTCATTGGCGTCTCTACGCCCGCAGTCTCGCATTTTGATCGCGCTCCGTCGAGACTCATGAACCTGTTTGCGTTTAGGCAGTCTGGACTTGCCCGGCAAAGCGCGCCACCAAACTTGGGCTCGGGGTTGCAGCGGATGCCGTTTCCATTACCAGGGATATGGCCAGCAAGGGGCCAATGTGCCTACCAAGGCGATCTGGCAGATCGCCGGTGCCGCCCAGAATGGCAATAACGGGTTTCATCGCTGGCATTTTCTCCCCATGGCAATGGACCATGGTTAGCACGAAAAAAGCCGGAGATAAATCGCCGCGGGCAGTTAGCCTAGTTCATAATTTGCCAAGCCCCGTCCGGCGTGCGGCAGGCGGTGCCAAAGCTGTTTTGCTCGCGGCCGCCTATCCTGACGGCGGCCTGATATTCCCGGCAATACTGGCCATTATTGATCTGGTATGTGCGAACGGGCGTGACCTGATAGGCAGTCCCGGCATCAGGGTTTTGCCAGGCAACCGTTTGCTGGCTGGGGGCGCTTTCAAACACATTGGCGGCGTAACCCTGATCATATGCGGTCATAAATTGGCCGGTATTGCCGCCGAACAGGGGGCCAAACAGAATGATATTAGACCGGCTGTAATGATGGTCATGGCGGAACGTTCTGGCAGGCCAGTTGTGCGGGCCGTGTCCAAAGCCATTGCCAAAGCCCGAACCCAGGAAAATCTGAAAATTCGTGCGCTCTTCATGCCGCCGGTCATAACCATTAAAATGACTGCGGCCATGCCCATAATTGCGTCCATAATCCCGGTTATCGCGATCAGATCGATTTCCATGATCCCCGCGATCACCCCAGCCGCGCGGCTCCGCCAGCGCAGGCGTGGCAATCAGCGCGGCCAGCGAGGTAACGAAGCAAAGCTTTCGAATGTTCATGACGACACCCTTCCCGAAAAAGGCCAGACCGGAGATGATAGATACAAGCGCATTCGGGCGTTTCCATGGCTAAATTAAGGCATTTTAAGCGCCTTCCGATGGCCTAATCCTTCCGTGCGGACAGCTGCGCCGGCGAGGCGAGGGTTTTGGCGAAGCGGATTACTCGATATAAATATCCACCCGGCGGTAGGCGGCGCCGGACCCGCCCGCGGCAGCGCCGTCGCCGACCGCTTCGATCTGCACGTCACCGGCAGCGACGCCGCCGGCAATCAGCGCGTCCGCCACCACATTGGCGCGGGCCTGGGAAATTTCCCAGTTGGCGATCATCTGCTCGCTGGCCGAACCGCCGCCAGATTCGCTGGACGCATGACCGACCAGACGGACACGGCCGCCCCGGCCGCGATAGGCATCCGCCGCGGCGGCAATTTTGGCCAGATCGGATGGGCTAAGCCGTGTCGAGCCGGATGCAAAGGGGATGCTTGCATATGCGCCTGCTCCCGGTGTGCCAGCAAGACCCGCATTCGCCGCGCCCGCGCCAATCACGGTGGTTGCGGTTTCCTGGTAGCGCGAGGCGACGCCAGGCGGCAGCGCCGCCAGCAGTGAAGGCGGCAGCGGCTGCGCCCGCGACGGCTGAAAGCCGGTGGCTGGGTAGGCGCCGGCGGGCAATGCCCCCGCCGCCGGGCTGACCGGCCGAGGCGCGGCGATGACGGCCGATGCCACCCCCTGCGCCGTTAGCGGCGCTGGCCGGGCCGCCGATTGCGGAACAAGGCGCTCAATCTGCGGCGCCGCGCGGGCAGCCTGTGGCGCGGGCGGGCGCGTCGTGGATTCTATTGGGGACGTAGTTGGGGGCGCGGCAGGCGCCGTAGCGGCTTCTTGTGGGGCGGTGCCCCGGACAGCAGGCAGCGGCGCGCCGGTCACCCTGCCCCGCGGCAGCGCCGGGGGCGATGGTTCAGCAGCTTCTGCTCTGCCCGCTTCCGGCTTTTTAACCGGCGGCCCAGGCGGCGCGGGGCGGGGCGGCGCAACCGCCGCCACACGGCCGCCACGCAGTTCCTCGTCCGAATGTTTGGCCTTCTCCTGGTCGGAAATCAGCGCGCCCGCCAATTGACGTGGTGCGGCGGACGGCTTTGCGGCATCGGCATCCGGTTCAGCTTCGTCCCCGGAACTGGCCGTTTCGGATTCCGCACCGGGTTCCGCGGATGCCTGGCCGGCGTCATCCGCAGCCGTTGTTTCTGAAGCTTCCGCGTCATCTTTACGCCCGGTTTTATCGGGCACCACGCCGTCTGCGTCTGCCTCCAGCGGCGGCGGCAGCGGACTATCGCTGTCGTCCCTGCTAAACCAATCCGTAGCCCCGGAGCAGCCGGTCAGAAAAATACCCAGCATCACAGCGCCGGAAAGGCTGCGCAAACGGTTCCAGTTCATTCCTTGCTCCCCAGCCAACACGCCAAATCCTCGCATGCCCCAACACTCTGTAGAATCCGCACAGATATAAGTACTATATTATGGCACAGTCATTATCAGAGAAGATCGGCTAACGCATCAAGGTTGATACCGCATGGCAGAAGATACACCACAATCAGCACCCGGCGCGTCCGAGACCCTGGCCCGCAATCTGATCAAGGTGGCCGGACGCAGCCAGCGGCTGATCGCCGATTTTATACGGCTGCGGCTTGACGCCAACACCGGAACGCCGTTGAGCGGCAGTCTTGATGATTTAAGTGACATTGCCGGCGCCTTTGCCGAGCTGACGGCGAAGGCGATGCGCCGCCCCGATACGCTGATCGAAGCGCAGCGCGATTTCTGGTCGTCCTATGTCAGCCTGTGGCAAACCGCCGCCAAGCGCCTGCTGGGCGAGAAACCGCCGCCGGTGGCAGAACCTGAGCGCAGCGACAAGCGTTTCCGCGCGCCCGCCTGGAGCGAAAGCCTGCTGTTCGATTTCATCAAGCAATCCTATCTGCTGAGCGCCAACTGGCTGCTGCGGTCGGTGAATCAGGTGGAGGGGCTTGACCCGCATACCGCGCGCAAGGCCGAGTTCTATGCCCGCCAGTTCGCCGATGCGATCGCGCCAAGTAATTTTGTGCTTACCAATCCCGAAATATTGCGCGCCACTATCGATTCAAACGGCGAGAACCTGGTGAACGGGCTGGAAAACCTGCTGGCGGATCTGGAGCGCGGCAAGGGCAGGCTGGCGATTCGCATGACCGATATGGACGCCTTTGAGGTGGGCCGGAATATTGCCGTGACCCCGGGTAAGGTGATCTATCAAAACGAACTGATTCAATTGCTGCAATACGCGCCAGCGACCAAAACCGTCTACAAGCGGCCGCTGCTGATCTTTCCGCCGTGGATCAATAAATTCTATATTCTCGACCTGACGGCGGAAAAAAGCTTTATCCGCTGGGCGGTGGCTGAAGGTTACACCGTGTTCGTCGTATCATGGGCCAATCCGGACGAGAAACTGGCGGCGAAAAATTTCGAATCCTACATGTTCGAAGGAGTGTACGCCGCGCTGGACGCCGTCGCGCAGGCAACCGGCGAGCGCGAGGTCAACGCCATCGGCTATTGTATCGGCGGCACTCTGCTGACCTGCGCCTTGGCGCACATGGCGGCGAAGGGCGACACCCGCATCAACAGCGCCACGTTCTTTGCTGCGCAGGCGGATTTTTCCGAAGCAGGCGAGCTGAAAGTATTTATCGATGACGGGCAGATCGCATCAATGGAGCGCAAGATGGACGCTGCCGGCGGGTTTCTGGAATCGAGCGAGATGGCCAATACCTTCAACATGCTGCGCTCGAACGATCTGATCTGGTCGTTCGTCATCAACAATTACCTGCTGGGCAGGCAGCCGGCGGCGTTCGACCTGCTTTACTGGAATGCCGACCAGACCAACATGCCGAAAGAAATGCACCTGTTCTATCTGCGCGAGTGCTATCAGAACAATACCCTGTCTAAGGGCGAAATGACGCTCGGCGGCGTGCGCCTCGATCTGGGAAAAATCAAAATTCCGGTGTATCTGCAAAGCTCGCAGGACGATCATATCGCGCCCTATCGCTCGGTCTATAAAAGCGTGCGCCTGCTCGGCGGCGAAAAGCGCTTCATCGTCGCGGGATCCGGCCATATCGCCGGGGTGATCAACCCGCCATCGGCCTATAAATATCAGTACTGGACCAATGAAGCGCAACCGGCGGACGTTGCGGACTGGTTTGCCGGCGCCACCGCGCATCCCGGTTCCTGGTGGCCAGACTGGAATGCGTGGGCGGCCGCCAAGAGCGGCAAAAAGGTCGCCGCCCGTATCCCCGGCGCCGGCAAGCTGCCGGTGATCGAGGACGCGCCCGGCGCCTATGTGAAGATCAAGGGGCGCTAGCCGGGTCATTTATCAACGCATGGGGATAGAACATGAAGCCGGCATGGCTGGGCTGGGCGGCGATCCTTGGCGCTTCACTGATCTATGCGGGGAATTTCGTCGCCTCGCGCCATGGCTTGCAGAACGCGATTGGCGCCAATGACCTGGTGGCGCTGCGGTTTGGCGTGGCCGGGGTGGTGCTGCT
>CAMTWQ010000002.1:0-5445 GCA_947085465.1 uncultured Alphaproteobacteria bacterium | reverse complement strand
GTGTTCAAGTGGATGCTGAAAAATGGCCCGGACGGGCCTTCGCCCGCGCGCCGTTCATTCATTGCCGGCGACAGCGCCGGCGGCGGCCTGACGCTCGCCACCTGTATGGCGCTGCGCGACGCGGGCGGCCCGTTGCCCACCGCCGCCATTCCGATTTCCGCCTGGACCGATATGACCAGTTCGGGCGCCACCATGCGGACACGCGCCAAGGTTGACCCGATCGCCGGCGGCGACAGCGAGGCGATTAAAAACCTCACCGGATTGTACCTCAATGGCAGAAAGGCGGAAGAAACGCCGCTCGCCTCGCCGTTGCATGGAAACTTCATGGGCTTGCCGCCATTGCTGTTCCATGTGGGCGACGCTGAAACATTGCTGGATGACAGCCGCCGGTGTCACAAAAAGGCCAGGGAGGCGGGCGTTAAATCAAAGCTAGAAGTATGGCCGCATATGCCGCATGTGTGGCATTTGTTCGCGCCCTACCTGCCTGACGCGACGAAGGCTATCAAGGGTATCGGTGAGTTTGTCCGCAGTTTCAAATAACTGGCAAGGCGCCGACGGCATTGGGCGCCGCCGGTTCCTTATAACGCTGCGAGGCACGTCATGCAGAAGCTGATCATCGAGGCGCGGGTCAATGAATATGCGATGCGCAAGCGCAATCCGCATGTGCCGTGGACATCCGAGGAAATCGCGCGTGATGCGGCGGCCTGCCGCGAGGCGGGCGCCAGCATCGTGCATTTCCATGCGCGCGAGGAAAATGGCGCGCCATGCCACGATGCGGCTCGCTATAGCGACACCATCGCCCGCGTGCATGAAGTGTGTGATCTGCTGGTGCATCCAACGCTCGGCGCCAATACGCTGGCGGCGTCAAAGGAAGGGCGCCTGGCGCATGTGCTGGAGATGGCGAAGGACAAGCGCACGCGGCCCGATCTTGCGCCGATGGATATGGGCAGCACCAACATCGATGTTTTCGATCCGGCTTCGCGCCAATACCGGACCACGGATCAGATGTATGTGAACACCACCGAAACCCTGATGTATTTCGCCAGGGAAATCCGGGCGGCCGGCATCAAGCCATGCGCGGTGGCGTGGAACATTTCCTATTTGCGCGAAGCGATGATTTTTCATCAGATGGGCCTGTTCGACGAGCCGCTTTATCTTGGCCTGACCCTGACCGAGGGGATGATTTCCGCCGGCCATCCGGCGACCGAGGCCGGGCTTGACGCCTATCTCGGCGTTATGCCCAGGGATGTGCCGATCGAGTGGACCGTGTTGAATGGCGGCGGCAGTCTGCTGCACCTGGCGGATAAAATTATAGGGGCGGGCGGGCATATCTCGGCTGGCCTCGGCGATCATCCGTATACAGAGCTTGGCGCGCCAACCAATGCGGAACTGATCGCAAGCTTCGCTGACATCGCGCACAGGCACGGGCGCGGCGTGGCTACGCCCGCGGAGGCCCGTCAGATTTTGCGGATGAATTGAGGGCGGCGTTTTTCAGATATCCGAAAAATTGCCGCCGCGCCCCTTGCCTGCTGCAAAACGGGCGGCGCCACGGCGCGACTCGCCCGACGATAATACCTGGCGGCCATGGGCAAATTCATTAGCCATAGCCTGGGCGTAGGGCATATCCCATTGCTCGTATGCCGACATCCGGTCATGACGCATGCAGAGCTGGGGAAATAGCGCAATCTCCAGCGCCAATGCTTCAGCGGCGTCAAGGGCTGCGCCCTTTGGCACAACCCGGTTTACAAGACCCATGGCAAGCGCCTCATCTGCGCCGATGGCGCGCCCCGTCAAAATAAGGTCCATCGCCCGTGAATGACCGATAAGCCGCGGCAGGCGCATGGTGCCGCCATCGATCAACGGCACACCCCAGCGGCGGCAGAAAACCCCCATCACCGCGTCTTCTTCCATCACCCGCATGTCGCACCACAGCGCCAGTTCAAGGCCGCCGGCAACCGCATGCCCGGCGATGGCGGCAATTACCGGCTTTGAGAGAACCATGCGCGTCGGGCCGAGCGGCGCATCAACGGCAAGCCGGTTGAAATCCAACCCGGTTGCCGGGTTGTTGATCGGGTTTGAGACACCGGCGCCTCCCTCCGCCACGGCTTTCAGGTCGGCCCCGGCGCAGAATGTGCCGTCCGCCCCCGTCAGCACCCCCACAAGTGCTGCGTCGTCCCGCTCGAAATCCAGAAACGCCTGCGCCATGGCGCGCGCGGTTGCGCCATCCACCGCGTTGCGGGCGGCTGGCCGGTTGATCAGCACCGTTGTCACCGGGCCATTTTTGGATGCGCTGACGGGTTGCATGCTTTGCATGGGTATTGCCTTGCCCTGTGCGCTTATTGCGCGGTAATGCCGCCATCGACGGCGAATTCCGCGCCGGTGATGAACGCGGCATCATCGGATGACAGAAACACCACGGCCGATGCAATATCGCGCGGCTCACCGATACGCCCGATGGGGTGAGATCTGGCGAATATCTCGCGCATTTCGTTATCTCCTCTGCCGCTGCCCGCGCGGTTCATCGCCAGGTTTCCCATAGGCGTGTCGATCAGGCCGGGATGCACCGAATTGCAGCGCACGCGCCGTTTGGCAAACTCAAGCGCCGCTGATTTGGTGAACAGCCGCACGCCGCCCTTGGTCATGGAATAGACCGGCGAATTGCGCGAACCCACCAATCCGGCGACGGATGAAATATTGACGATGGCGCTGCCCACCGGCGCGTTTGCCGCCCGGCGGATCATTTCCGGGGCGCAGATTTTGGTGCCAAGAAACACCCCCTCCAGATTTACCGCCACCAGTTTGGCGAAATCTTCCTGGGTGGTTTCCAGGATCGGCTTGGTGATATAGGTTCCCGCATTGTTGAGCAGAATATCGACGCCTCCATAGTTTTTTACCGCCACCGCCACGGCGTTTTCCCAGGCGGCGGCCCTGGTGACATCAAGATGCACAAAGGCAGCGTCACCGCCCGCATCCCGGATCGCCTGCGCGTTGGCCGCGCCCTCGGCCTCCAGCACGTCGCCGATAATCACCTTCGCCCCGTGTTCGGCCATCCGGCGGGCGGTTTCCCCGCCGATTCCGCGCGCCCCGCCGCTGACAATGGCGACTTTTCCATCTAACCGGTTCATGTTTTCTCCTGTTGACTGTTAAATCACGCCCTCTGATTTGAGTGCTGCGACCTCTGTTTCCGAAAATCCGAGCATCTCTGCGTACACTTCCACATTATGCTCGCCAAGCGCGGGGTGCGGGCCGCCCATCATCTGCGGCGTGCCGTGAAATCGCAACGGGCTGTTGGGGATGACAATCCGCCCCAAGGCGGGATGATCAAGCCATTGCAGCATGCCGCGTTCGTGCATGCCCGCATCATTGACAACTTCGTTAAGATCGCGCACCGGGGCGGATGGGATGCGGTGCTGTTTGGTTATCGCGAATATTTCCGCCTTGGGCAGGGTTTGCGACCAGCCGATAACCACTTCATCGGTCGCCGCCAGATTGCGCACCCGCGCCGCATTTTTCTCGAATCGCTCATCGCCGCGCAAATCCTCGCGCCCCATAGCGCTCAGCAGGTTCTGCCAATGCTGCTCGGTCACGCAGATGATGGCGATATGCCCATCGCTGGCCGGATAGACATTGTAGGGCGTGATCGCCAGGCCCGCATGCTGGTTGCCGGTGCGCGGCGGCAGCGCTCCGCCCGAGCCGTGCCACATGCCGAGGCTGGAGGCGAGCGTCGGATAAATTGTCTCCTGCATCGCCACCTCCACCAGCCGCCCAAGACCGGTGCGTTCGCGCTCGAACAACGCCGTGACAATGCCCGCATACAGATGCGTTCCGGAAACAAAATCGGCGACCGCCGGGCCTGCTTTCACCGGCGGCCCATCCGGAAAGCCGGTGATGCTCATAATGCCGGACACCGCCTGCACGGTCAGGTCCATCGCCAGGCTGTCGCGGTCAGGCCCGCTCAGCCCAAAGCCGCTGCCCGAGGCGTAAATCAGCCGCGGATTTTCCCGCATCAGCACATCGGCGCCAACGCCCAGCCGGTCCAGCACGCCGGGCGCATAGTTCTCGATCAGCACATCGCCCTTTTTGCACAGCGCAATCAGAATTTCCCGGCCCTTCGCGGATTTCAGGTTCAGCGTGATGTCGCGCTTGTTGGCGTTGAGCATGGCGAACGGAAGCACCGCGCCGCCGCCAAGGCGTTCCCGCGCGCGCAACGGTTCGCCCGTGACTGGTTCAACCTTGATCACGTTTGCCCCGGCCTTGGCCATCAGCAATGTCGCATACGGCCCCTGATAGACCTGCCCCAGATCAATGACTGTGACGCCCGTTAGCGGTTGGGGCCGGTGCGGCATTAAATTACTCCGTAAACAGATGATTATTCCGCGGGACTATGGCTTTTCAGCCAGTCTTTCAGCGCGGCGTCAATTCGGGTTTGCCAGCCATGGCCGCCTGCCTGAAACTGTTCCAGCACATCGCGCGACAGGCGGATCGTCACGCTCTTTTTGGTGATGGCGGCGGGCGGGCGGCCCATCCGCGCCCTGCGTTTGGCCATGAGCCGCTCCCATTCCTCATCGGTAAGCGGCATGCAATCCGGATCGGACATGGCAGCAGCGGTGATGGCGGCATCCTCTTCCGGCGTAGGCCAAATGGTTCCGGGCTTAAGCTTTGGCATAGCGAAAATACTCCCTTGGGTTAGCTTTGCGTAAACTGATTATGCGTCTTGCCCCGTCGCGTTCGACAAACACCACAAAGTGCAGACGGTGGCCGATATATCCGATGCCCAGCATTCGTGCCTCGCCATAATTGCGCCGGTCATCTTCCTCAATGAGCGCCGAATCCCAATCAAGCCCGTCCGCCTCGGCCAGGGAAAGGCCGTGTTTCTCCCTGTTGATGGCATCCTTGGCGGAGTCGAAGGTGATTCTTACCGTCATTGATGTAACTACATTAAATTGACATGTCAAGACTTAATGTTGTTACATTAATGTGCCGGCACCCCTAATGGAACGCGCCGCCGATAATATCGCGGGCGATCACCAGGCGTTGCACTTCGCTTGGGCCTTCGCCGATGCGCCGGATGCGCATTTCGCGGTACCAGCGCTCAAACGGAAAATCCTTGGTCATGCCATAGCCGCCGAATATCTGCATCGCGCGGTCCACCACCCGGCCGCCTGCTTCGCTGCCCACCAGTTTGGCCATCGCCGCCTCGGTGCGGAATTCCTCGCCCCGGTCAGCCTTTTGCGCGGCATCCAGGCACAGATAGCGCGCGGTGCGGATATCCAGTTCATTGTCCACGATCATCCACTGGATGGATTGGCGCGACGCCAGCGGCCCGCCGAAGGTGTTGCGGATTTTGCAGTATTCGATGGCCATTTCCTGCGCCTTGATGGCGACGCCGACACAGCCCGCCGCATAGGGAATGCGCTGGCGGGTCAGCCGGTCATTGGCGATGGC
>CAMTWQ010000001.1:0-1947 GCA_947085465.1 uncultured Alphaproteobacteria bacterium | reverse complement strand
GAGCACCAGCAGCGACAGACAGCTCATCGTCTTGGTGGTTGAGAACACGTTGATGATGGTGTCGCGCGCCCAGGGTGTGGTGCGCGCAACGTCCTGATGCCCACCCCACAGATCGACTACCAACTCGCCATCCTTGACCACCGCAACCGAGGCGCCGATGTCATTGTTGCGCGAAAAGTTGCTGGCAAAAGCATCCTTGACTGCGCCAAGCGGACCGGCGCAGTTGCCGCTGATATCAATATTCATGGCGACCTCATTCATGGCTATTAATTTAACGGAGCATTGGCCATCTCATTGATTGATATTAAGCGGCCAGCTTGCGCCGTTGCAAGCGCCGATATTCGATGGCCTGATTGCTCTCACGCATATCCCGGCGGTGGAATAAAGCCCCCGGTTATTTCGCGCAGCAATCCGGCCACGCGGATGGTGGTGAGATCGCCGTAATAGGGTCCAACTATTTGCACGCCAACCGGAAGACCCGCCGGGGTGCGGCCAACTGGCGCTGCGGTGGAGGGCAGATAGGCCATGCCAATAATTCCCGCCCAGAATATCTGCTCCATATAAGGGAATGGTTTTCCGTTTACTTCGATTTGCCGTGTTCTCTGGCTGGGGCTGTGATCGTGCGGAATTGCCGCCGTCGGCGTCACCGGGCACAGCAGCACATCATAGCTTTGAAAGAATTCCGCCCACTTGGCGCGGATGCGCTGGCGCGCTTCATTGGCGGACAGCCATTGCCGGTGGCCCTGGGTGGCGCCAATGGCCGAGCGCACGGCGAAACTGCTATCCTTGGGCTCGGCATCACGGGCAATTTCACGAAACTGCGCGAGTGCGGATTCCGGGAAGCCCGCCGCCATGACACTCATCACTAATTGCGCAAAGATTCCAAATGCCCGGCGCGCATCGAAATCCGGGCGCGCTGTGTCATTGGTGGTTGCACCAGCTTTGGCGAGTGCATCCAGCAGAGATTGCAAACGATCACCCACAGTACGATCTACCGGGCATACTGCATCATCAATCCAGGCCGCAACGCGCAACCCCTTCAGAGGCTTTTCACTTGCGGCAGGTAGTCCAGCGGGGCGCGCCAGTCCCATCAACGGATCGGGACCGGCGAGAATGTTCAGGGCCAACGCCAGATCTTCTGGCGCCCGGGACATCGGACCCGCGACATTGATATCGCTCTCTGACACGCTACCCGGCGGGCCGGGAATATGGCCCCGGGTGGGGATTAGACCCCAACTTGGCTTATGTCCGTAAATGCCGCAAAAGTGCGATGGGATGCGGATCGAGCCGCCAATATCGCTGCCCAGTTCCATGGCGGTGAGGCCGGCCGCAACTGCCGCGGCCGCTCCGCCAGAAGAACCGCCTGGTGTGCGGCTGGCATCCCATGGATTGTTAGTTGTTCCGTATACGGCATTATAGCTTTGCAGATCTCCTGTATAGAGCGGCACATTCGTCCTGCCGAAAATAACAGCGCCCGCATCCAGCAGCCGCTGTACGGCAACTGCGCTATATTGAGAGCGATGATCTCGCAATTCCGGCGCGCCGCTGGTGGTAAGCATTCCGGTAACTTCAAATGAATCCTTGATGGTCATTGGCAAGCCGTGCAGCGGCCCCCAGGATTGCCCGGCGGCAAGCGCCCGATCCGCTTCCGCCGCACGGGCCATCGCCGCGTCAACGTTCATGCAAACAATCGCATTCAGCGGCGGATTAAGCCGCGACACCCGCGTCAAAAAATGCCGCAGCATTTCGACGCTGCTGATCTTGCGGTGACGCAGCATGGCTGCCAGTTCGCTAGCGGATTGGAAGGCGATTTCATCCATGGATTTCTTCTCGTTTGAGTGGTTTTAGAGCAATTTGTGACCGGATTGAATCAACACCAGCATCGTCTTTGCGAGGAGCGTCTTTGTCCCCCATAGCCGAAGGCAAAGGGGGAAGCGACGCGGCAAT